>NZ_JBSHBN010000223.1:0-12412 GCF_053612025.1 Kitasatospora sp. NPDC054768 | reverse complement strand
GGTCGCCGGTCGCCGGGCCGGCTGGCTGCGCTGCCGGGTCACCGAGCCGCAGCCGGGCCAGCCGTTCTACTCCGAGTCCCCCACCGTCCGGCGGGCCGAGGTGTTCACGGTCGGCGGCACCGCCACCGCCGTCCACGCGCAGACCGTCACCGACGCGCAGCTCGGCACCTCGGAGGGCGTCGCGGGCCAGCGCTTCCGGCTGGCCCGGCCGCCGGTGCTGCTCGACGGGGAGCCCCCGGTGGTCGAGGTCGCGGCCGGCGAGGGCTGGGAACGCTGGACGCTCGTCGAGCACTTCGGCGAGTCCTCGCCCGCCGACCGGCACGTGGTGCTGGACGCGACCACCGGCGAGTTCCTCTTCCCGCCCGCGGTCCGGGAACCGGACGGCGGCCTGCGGGCCTTCGGCGCCGTGCCGCCCAAGGGCGCCCGGCTGCGCGTCCCGCGCTACCGCACCGGCGGCGGGATCGCGGGCAACGTCGCCCGCGGCACCGTCACCGTACTGCGCAGCTCCGTCCCGTACATCGCCCGGGTCGACAACCGGGAGGCGGCGCGCGGCGGGGTCGACGGCGAGACCGTGGAGAACGCCAAGGCCCGCGCCCCGCACCAGCTGCGCCTGCAGGAACGTGCCGTC
The DNA here is from genome assembly GCF_053612025.1 of Kitasatospora sp. NPDC054768. Classification (NCBI taxonomy): domain Bacteria; kingdom Bacillati; phylum Actinomycetota; class Actinomycetes; order Kitasatosporales; family Streptomycetaceae; genus Kitasatospora; species Kitasatospora sp. NPDC054768. The sequence goes on along the minus strand of NZ_JBSHBN010000223.1, from coordinate 11,784 downwards.
ACCGCCGGGGACTTCGAGCTGATCGCCCGGCAGGCCGCGCCGTCCGCCGCCCGGATCAGCTGCGTGCCCGCCGGCGGCGGGGAAGCGGGAGCGGTGCGGGTGCTGGTGGTCCCCGACGCGGTCGCGGACGAGGGCGACCGGCTGCGCTTCGAGCAGCTGATCCCCGACGAGCAGGTGCTGGCCGCCGTCGCGACCGCCCTCGACGAGCGCCGGCTGATCGGCACCCGGCTGGTCGTCCAGCCCCCCGCCTACCAGGGCGTGACGGTCGTCGCCCGGCTCACCACCCGCTCCGCCGACCCCGACCGGGTCCGCGAGGAGGTGCTCGCCGCGCTGTACCGGTACCTCAACCCGCTGCGCGGCGGCGCCGACGGCGAGGGCTGGCCGTTCGGCCGGGCCGTGCAGTACGGGGAGGTGTTCGCGGTGCTCCAGCGGGTCGCCGCGGTCTCGGGCGTCGAGGAGGTGCGGCTGTTCCCGGCCGACCCGATCACCGGACGCCGCGGCGCGCCCGCCGAGCGGGTCGAGGTCCCGGCGGACGCCCTGGTCTTCTCCCACCAGCACCAGGTCGTGGTCACCCCGGCCGCCGAGGACGGGACGTCATGAGCGAGTGCCGCGCGCCGAGAGTCGGGAGGCGCGGATGAGCCGCGCGGCGGTCCCGGGACTGCCCAGCCCGCATCCGATCGGCGAACTGCTGCCCGCGCTGTTCGCCGACGACGACTTCGCCCAGCGGTTCACGGCCGGCCTGGACACCGTCCTCGCCCCGGTCTTCGCGACCCTGGACAACCTGCCCGCCTACTTCCGACCCGGCCTCGCGCCGGCCGACTTCCTCGACTGGCTGGCCTCCTGGGTCGCGGTGGAGGTGGACCCGGCCTGGCCGGTGGAGGTGCGCCGCGCGGTGGTCGAGCGCGCCGTGGAGCTGCACCGCTGGCGCGGCACCCGCCGCGGCCTCACCGAACGGCTGCGGCTGGTGCTCGGCGCCGGAGCCGAGATCGTCGACGGCGGCGGCGCCTCCTGGTCCACCGACCCGGACGCTCCGTTGCCGCCCGCGCCGGGCGGCGACGTACTGGTCCGGGTCTGGCCGCTGCGCGGACCGGCGCCGGACGAGGACCAGGTGCGGTCCGTCGTGAGGGCGGGCTGTCCGGTCCATCTGACCTGCCGGGTGGAGATCCTGCCCGGCCCACCCGGGCGAACGGAGGGCTGACGGATGCCGGTGTGCCCCGAATGCGGAACGGCCAACGGGGAGGGGGACGACTTCTGCGGCAACTGCGGCGCCTACCTCGGCTGGTCGCGCGGCGCCGCCGCCCCGGCGACGGCGGCGCCGACGGCCGCGCCCGTCGCGGTGCCCGCCCCGGCGCGGGCCGAGCCCGAGCCCGCGCCGGTACCCGTCCCGGAGCCCGCGCCCGCGCCCGTCGAATTCACCCGCCGGAGCGCCTCGCGCCGGACCGCGCGCACCGGGGCGGAGCCCACGCGGGAGCCCAAGCCGGAACCCGAAGCAGAGGCCGAGGAGGAGCCCAGGGCGGAGCAGCCACCCGCCCGGCCCGCCGAACCCCCCGTGACCGAGCCCCCGGCGACCGAACCCCCGCGCCCGAGCACCGCCCCCGTACGGCCGGCTCCCGCGCAGACCCCCGCCCCCGCGCCCGTCCCGACGGCGCCGGCCGACCCGGTGGCCGTCCAGCCGGCCAAGCCCGTCGCACCGCGCCCCGTCAGCCGGCCCACCGAGACCGCCGAGGCCCAGGACGGCCCGCCGTGCCCCCGGTGCGGCACGCCGAACCTGCCCGAGCGGAAGTTCTGCCGCCGCTGCGCCGCGCCGCTGACGCCCACCGAGGCCGCGCCGAAGCTGCCCTGGTGGCGCACCCGCTGGCCGTTCCGGCGCCGGGTCCGGATCGGAGGCTCGGGCAACGCGCTGCGCCGCACCATCGCGCTGCTCGTGCTGATCGCCGTGGTGGTCGCCGGGATCCTGCTCTACCCGGCGGGCAAGGTCGCCTTCCAGGATGTGCTGGACAAGCTCCGCAAGACCGCGCCGATCACTCCCGCCGCCACCTCGGCGAGCGCCGCCGTCGAGGGCCATCCGGCCACCTTGGCCGACGACGGCCTGAGCAACACCTACTGGGGCGCACCCGCGATCGGGGACTCCGTCACCTTCTCCTTCCGCACCCCGTTCCGGCTGGTGGACCTGATCATCCACACCGGGGATTCCGTGGACCCGCAGCACTTCCAGCAGCAGGCGCGCCCCGTCGTCCTCGCCCTGGAGGTCACCGAGAAGGACGGCACGGTGCACACCCAGCAGGTTCCGCTCAACGACCAGCCCGGCCCGCAGACGGTGCAGACCGGGATCAGCGACGTCACCCAGGTGAAGCTCACCGTCCGGGAGGCCGCCGGCACCGGCCCGGGCCGCGCCATCGCACTCTCGGAGGTGGAGTTCTTCAAACGCACCTGAGCCCCGGTCCGCCCGGCCCGCTGTGACGTCGCGGTTCCAAGGAGTTCCTCATCTGCGCCGCGTACGGTCACCCGTCATGGCACAACGGCGGGTGGTGGCGGGCATGGGGAAGCTGGGGCACGGGACGCGGCTGGTGGCGGTGAGCGTGATCGCCGGGGTGGTGGCGGCGGGGACGGTGCTCCCCGCGGTGGCGGCGGTCGGGTTGGGCGCGCAGTCGGCGGCGGACGACTTCGAGAGCCTGCCCGACGACTTCAGGACCCCGCCGCTGTCCCAGGCCTCGACCGTCCTCGACGCCCGGGGCGGCACCATCGCCACCGTGTACGACCGGGACCGCACGGTCGTCCCGGCGGAGCGGATCTCCCCGCTGGTGAAGACCGCGCTGGTGGACATCGAGGACAACCGCTTCTACGAGCACGGCGCGATCGACCTCAAGGGCGTGCTGCGCGCCCTGGACAAGAACGCCTCCTCGGGCACCACCGCCCAGGGGGCGTCCACGCTGACCCAGCAGTACGTGAAGAACGTCTTCGTGGAGGAGGCGGGCGACGACCCGCAGAAGGTCGCCGAGGCGCAGCGGCAGACCGTGGGCCGCAAGATCCAGGAGCTGAAGTACGCGATCAAGGTCGAGGAGACCCTGAGCAAGGACCAGATCCTCACCAACTACCTGAACATCACCTTCTTCGGCGAGAAGGCGTACGGCGTCGAGGCGGCCGCCCGGCGCTACTTCGGCGTGCACGCCGCGGACCTCACCCTGCCGCAGGCCGCGCTGCTGGCCGGCCTGGTGCAGTCGCCGACGGGCTACGACCCGGTGGTCAACCCGACGGCGGCGAAGGAGCGGCGGGACACCGTGCTGCGCAAGATGGCCGCGTACGGGCACATCACCCAGGAGGAGGCCCGGCAGGCGATCGACTCCCCGCTCGGGCTGAACGTCCAGGCGCCGCAGCAGGGGTGCATCCTGGCCAAGCAGGGCGAGGGGTTCTTCTGCGACTACGTGCGCGACGTGGTCCTCACGGACCCGGTCTTCGGGAAGTCGGCGGCCGAGCGGCAGGCGGTGTGGAAGCGTGGCGGCCTGCAGATCCGCACCACGCTCGACCCCGGGGCGCAGGCGGCGCTGCAGGCCTCGGTCACCGGCCACGTCGACGCGGGCGACCAGGCGGCGACCGCGATGAGCATCGTCCGGCCGGGCACCGGGGAGATCCTGGCGATGGGCCAGAGCCGGCCGTACGGCGTGGACGACAAGCAGCACCGGACCCAGATCAACTACAACGTCCCCAAGGCCATGGGCGGCGGGCTGGGATTCCCGACCGGTTCGACCTTCAAGCCGATCGTCGCGGCGGCGGCCCTGGAGGGCGGCATCCCGGCGGACCAGAGCTACACCACCGACTACAGCATGCCGTGGCCGGCCATGACGGACTGTTCGGGCGGCCGGTTCCCCTCCGCCGGGCAGGTGCACAACGACAGCCAGAGCCTCACCGGCCGGTTCGACATGAAGTCGGCCATGGCACAGTCCGTCAACACCTACTTCGCGAAGTTGGAGGCCGACACCGGCCTGTGCTCGGTCGCGCGGATGACCGACAGGCTGGGCATCACCCAGCAGGCGGGCGGCGAGAAGCTCCAGGTGGTCCCGTCGATGACGCTCGGCAGCAACGACCTGACGCCGCTGGGGATGGCGGCCGTCTACGCGGCCTTCGCCGCCCACGGCACGTACTGCGCGCCCACCGCGATCACCTCGGTGACCGGCCCCGACGGCAAGCAGCTCGCGGTGCCGCAGGCGAACTGCTCGGCGGCGATGTCGGCCGGCACCGCGGACACGGTCAGCGCGATGCTCAAGGGCGTGGTGGAGGACGGCACCGGCCGGACGGCCGGCCTCACCGGCCGGGACAGCGCGGGCAAGACCGGCACCACCAACGACAGCCGCCAGGTCTGGTTCGTCGGCTACACCCCGGAGATGGCGGGCGCGACGGTGGTCAGCGACACCGACAACCCCAAGCCGCTGGACGGTCAGCGGATCGGCGGCACGGTGGTCGGCCAGGCCTTCGGCGACACCCTGGCCGGCCCGATCTGGCGCGACGCCATGGACGGCGCCCTGGCCGGCACCCCGGCCGGAACCTTCACCCCGGTGCAGCTGCCCTGACCCGGCGGCCCGGCGGCCCGGTGACCCGGCGGCCGTGGCCCCGGGCCGCCGGTGCCCAGTGCGCGGCGGCCCGTTGCCCGTGCGTCAGCCGTAGAGGGCCACCCGGGGCTCGACCGTCCCCTGGGCCGGGGCCGTCCCGACGACGGTGACCCGGTAGCGCTCGGTCAGGGTGTGGTGGCTGTGCAGGACGAGCTTGGCCGAGGCGAGCCGGGTGTACAGGGTGCCGGTCTGGCTGGCGAGCGGCAGGGTGCGCCAGTGGCCGTCGGAGGAGAGCGCTTCGAGCCGGATGCTCGCCGGATCGAGGAAGGGCCCGTTCGCGGGGGACTCGATGAGGACCTGCGGGGCCACCGTGCGGTCGGCCGAGGAGTCGTTGCGGTAGGAGACGGTGATCACCCGCTGCGCGTGGTCGGGCGACAGCGAGGAGGTGGGCAGCTCGACGAAGCCGGTCGGCGGGGCGCCGGCCGCGGTCGGGGTGCCGGTCGCCGCCTGGGACGGGGCGGTGAGCAGGGCGGTCGGCACGGCGGCGAGGGCCGCGGCCAGCGCCAGGCTCCGACGGGGGATCTTCCGGGTGCGCATGGCGTCTCCTTCGGCCGGTGGCCAGGGCACGCGGGTGCGCCGACCGGTCCGGGCAGGTCCGTACGGCACCACCCTGCCCCTTCACCCGGAAAGCCGCACGCCGAAGCCGCACGCCGAAGCCGCACCCGGCAGCCGCGACCGGTGACCCGCCCGCCGCGACCCGCCCGCCGTGAGCCGGTGCCGGGCCCGACCGGACGGCCGGGAGCGGTGCCGGGACTGGGCCGAACGTGCGACCGCCGCAGCCGCGGGGCCGGGGCACCGCCCGTGCCGGGACGGGGCCCCTTACCTTGGGCGCAACCTCCCGCCCGGCGCCCGCGCGCCGGGCGGAGTGCCCGAAGGTCGGGGGAGGTCCCGAGAAGGGGAGGGCGGCTTGCGGGCACGTTCGGTGGAGGAGCCGGGGCAGCGGATGCCGTTCCTGATCCGGTACGGCCACCGCTCCTGGCTGGTGCCCCTGGCGGTCTTCGCGTTCGTGGTGGGCGTGGACGCGGCCACGCCCGCGACGTTCGCGTCCGTGAGCTGGCTGGTGATGGTCCCCGTGGTGGCGGCCGGGCTCTGCGGGCCGGCGGCCACCGGGCTGTTCGCCCTCCTCGCGATCGCCGCCTACCCAGCCCTGGACAGCATCTGGGGCAAGTCCCAGGGGATCGAGGACTTCCTGCTGGTGATCGCGGGGGCCGTCTTCTCGGTGCCGATCAGCGTCTTCCGCGCCCGGGCCGCCGCCTACGTCCGCCATCTGCAGGGCGCGGCCGAGACCACCCGGCAGGTGGTGCTGCGCCCGGTGCCCCCGGGGTGGGGCGGCGTGGACTCGGCGGCGCGCTACCTGGCCGCGGACGTCGAGGCCCGGGTGGGCGGCGACTTCTACGACGTGCTGGCCACGCCGTTCGGGGCGCGGGTCATCCTCGGCGACGTCCAGGGCAAGGGCCTGCCGGCCGTCTCCGCGGCGGCGGCCCTGGTGGGCTGCTTCCGGGAGGCCGCCTTCCACGAGCGCGACCTGGCCACCGTGGCGGGCTGGATGGAGGAGCGGCTGTACCGGCAGAACGCGCTGGCGGAGCGGCTGGGGGAGCGGGAGGAGCGGTTCGCCACGGCGGTGGTCCTCTGGTTCCCCTCCGATTCGCCGGGGGAGGTGGAGGTGGTGAACTTCGGCCACGACAGCCCCCACGTCCTCGGCCCCGCGGGCGTGCGGCAGCTGCCGCCGGGCGACGGGGCCCCGATCGGTCTGGCCCAGCTGGCCGGCGGGCTGCCGCGGGTGCGGCGGCTGCGCCTGGGCCCGGGCGAGACGGTCCTGATCGTCTCGGACGGGGTGACCGAGGCCCGCGACCGTACGGGCGCCTTCTTCTCGCTGCGCGCCCACCTGGACCGGCTGGCCGCCGCCCCGGGGGTGGTCGACCCCGGGCGCCTGGTCGACGAGGTGGCCGCCGCGGTGGTCCGGCACACCGGGGGCCGGCTGACGGACGACACCGCCCTGCTCGCCGTCCGGACGCCCCCGGTGGAGCCGGCGGACGGAGCCGGCCTCAGTCCTCGGCGTGGCTGATCGCGCAGGCCAGGACGCCGGGGATCCGGGCCAGTTCGGCGGTGAGGACGGACGGGTTCCCCCGGCCGTGCAGACTGATGGACACCTCCGTGACCCGCTCGTCGCCACCGCCGCCGTCCTCGCCCGGTGGCGCGGCCCGGTCGACGGTCGCCAGCTCGGCGACGGAGTACCCCTCGGCCGTGATCCGGGCGAGCAGCAGGCGGAGCAGGCCCTGCCCCTGGGTGTAGGTGACGTGGCAGCTCACCGGGCGGGCGCCGAGCCGCGGCAGACGGTGGGTGAGGGGTCGCAGCACGTAGCCGACGAAGAAGTAGGCCGCGGTGGCCGCGGTGGCGAGCAGCGGCAGGCCGGCGGCGGCCGCCGTGCCGATCGCGGCGGTCAGCCAGACGGTGGCGGCCGTGGTCAGCCCCCGGATCGAGCCGCGCTGGACGAAGATCACGCCGGCGCCGATGAAGCCCAGTCCGGAGACGATCTGGGCGGCCATCCGGGAAGGGTCCAGTGAGACCACTCCGGCCTGGACCACGTCGCTGAAGCCGTACTTGCTCACCAGGGTGAAGAGTGCCGCTCCGAGGCCGACGACCGTGTACGTGCGCAGTCCGGCGGCCTTCTGTCTGATCTCCCGTTCCAGGCCGATCGCGCTGGCCAGGATCAGGGCGACGGCGAGGTCGGCGAGGTGCGACCACCCTTGTCCGAAAGGATCGTTGACCATTTCCAGCGTCCTCAACTCCTCCTGCCGTCGCATCGTCCCGCCCGCATCCGGGAGGGCGGGCACCGACCCCGTTCGGCGAAGCGGGTGCCTTTGAGCGTACGGCTCATCAGACGATCGGACCGGCGCTCGCACGGGCCGACTTGAGGGGCGGGAGGTGGAGCGGGAGCGAACCGACGGCGCGCCGGCCCGGCGGTTCCGCCCGGTGGGGACCCGGCGCGCTCCGTCGGCGCCGAGGGGCCGCGCCGGCCCCGACCCGCTGCGGGCGGGACCGGGCGCAGGCCCCCGGGGCCGCTCGCCGGTGGCGTCGGGCCGCACCTCGGCCGTCGCGCTCCGTCGGCTCAGGCCGGGGGGACGGGCCGCAGCCGGTAGGCGTCCCCGTGGGCGACGACGTGGCCGGCGGTGGGCGGGGCGAAGTGGGTGCCGAGCAGCAGGGTGTCGGTGCCGGCGAGGGAGTCGAGCAGCGCACGGCGGGTGGCCTCGGAGCGCTGCGGGTCGATGTCGACGCAGGCGCCGATGGCGGGGTGGGCGAGCTGGACCGGGTGGTGGAGGCAGTCCCCGGTGATCACCGCCGTGCGGCCCCGGCTGGTCAGTTCGACGGCGACGTGCCCCGGGGTGTGGCCGGGGGTGGGGAGCAGGCGCAGGCCCGGGGCGATCGCCAGGCCCCCGGCGGGGACGTCGACGAGGTCCAGCCGGCCGGCCCGCTCGACCGGGAGCACCGAGTCGTGGAACATCACGGCGCGCGCCTCGTCCATGGCGTACCCGGCCCAGAACTCCCGTTCGGCGCGGGTGGTGAGGTAGCGCGCGCGGGGGAAGGTGGGCACCCAGGCGCCGTCCACCTTCCGGGTGTTCCAGCCGACGTGGTCGGCGTGCAGGTGGGTGAGGACCACCAGGTCGACGGAGTCCGGCGGGAATCCGGCGGCGGCGAGGCGCCGCGGGTAGTCGGTGCGCAGGTCGTGCCAGGCCGGGTTGGCGCGCTGCTTGCCGTCGCCGATGCCGGTGTCGACGAGTACCCGCAGCCCGTCCAGGTCGAAGGCGAAGCTGTGGCTGTCCAGGCGCAGCGTGGCGTCGGCGTCGGCGAAGTCGGGGTGCAGCCAGTCCTGGCCGGCCACCGTCCCGGGGGTGGCGCCGGGCAGCAGCCACCGTCCGGTCGCGGGCGGCAGCGGGATTTCGTCGATGCGGTGGACGGTGACGTCGCCGACCGTCCAGGAGGGGGTAGGGGTACTGGGCACGGGGCCGGCTCCTCCACTGTAAAAGCCATTCGTTTGCGTTAGTGGGACCCTAGAACCTACAGTCGCGTTAACGCAAACCCTTAGCTTTTGGTGCGGGGTGCCTCGCCTGCGCGAACCCGCCCCGCCGCCCACGATCAGGAGCGCGCCCATGTCCTCCGCCGAACTCGCCCCGTCCGAGGCCGCCCACCGGGCCGCCCGGGCCGGACTCGACCTGCCGCCCGAGCGCCACGCCGCGGTGGCGGCCACCGCCCAACACATCCAGTCCGTCGTCGCCGTCCTGCGGGAACTGGACTTCGGGGACACCCCGCCCGGCGCCGCCTACCGCGCGGAAGCGGAGCACCTCGACGCGGGGGAGCGGCCCGATGCAGCCGTATGAACTGAGCCTCGCCGCCGCCGCGACACGGATCCGGGAGCGGCGGCTGTCCCCCGTGGAACTGGTCGACTCCGTCCTCGGCCGCATCGACGGGGTGGAGCCGCACCTCGGCGCCTACGCCACCGTCGCCGCCGAACAGGCCCGCGACGCGGCGCGCCGGGCCGAGCAGGAGATCGCCCAGGGCCGGTACCGGGGGCCGCTGCACGGCATCCCGGTCGGACTCAAGGACCTGATCGACGTCGCCGGCACGCCCACCGGTGCCGGCTCCCGGGTCCGGGACGGCCACCGCGCGACCGCCGACAGCGCGGTCGCCGCCCGGCTGCGGGCCGCCGGCGCGGTCCTGGCCGGCAAGACCCACACCCACGAGTTCGCCTACGGCCTGACCACCCCGCAGACATGCAACGCCTGGGACCGCGACCGGGTCGCCGGAGGATCCAGCGGCGGGTCCGCCGCCGCGGTGGCCGCCGGGGCGGCGACCTTCGCCCTCGGCACCGACACCGGCGGCTCGATCCGGGTGCCCGCCGCGCTGAACGGGGTGGTCGGCCTCAAGCCCACCTACGGACTGGTGCCCCGTCACGGCGTCACCTCGCTGTCCTGGTCGCTCGACCACGTGGGCCCGATCACCCGCACCGTCGAGGACGCGGCCCTGGTCCTGGCCGCCCTCGCCGGGCACGACCCGCGCGACCCCGCCTCGCTGGCCGTCCCCGCCGTCGACTACCGGCCCGAGCGGGAGCCGGACCTGACCGGCGTGCGGGTCGGCGTGCCGAACGCCTACTACGTCGACCACGTCCACGAGGAGGTCGCCGCCGCCGTCCACCGTGCCGTCGAGCAGCTGGAGGCGCTCGGCGCCCGGCCCGTCGAGGTGGAGATCCCGATGGCCCGCTACCTGGTGCCCACCCTGTGGGGCCTGACCGCGCCCGAGGCCGCCGCCTACCACGCGCGCACGCTGCGCACCGTCCCCGAGCTGTACCAGGCCGACGTCCGGGTCCTGCTGGAGGCCGGCGAACTGATCGGCGCGGGCGACTACCTGCGCGCCCAGCGCGCCCGGACGCTGATCCGGGACGCGTGGGCGCGGGTCCTGGCGGAGGTCGACGTGATCGCCGCCCCGACCGTGCCGACCACGGCGGTGCGGGTCGGCCAGGAGGTGGTCGGCTGGCCGGACGGCACCACCGAGAGCGTCTCGGACGCCTACGTCCGGCTCTCCGCCCCGGCCAACGTCACCGGCGTGCCCGCGCTGTCCGTCCCGGCCGGCCACGACGCGGCGGGCCTGCCGATCGGCCTGCAACTGCTCGGGCGGCCGCTCGGCGAACGGACGCTGCTGCGGGTCGGCCACGCCTTCGAGCGGACGCAGCCCGCGCGGGCGCTGGCGCCGGTGGTCCGAGCCGGCCGCGGGCGTGCCGGGCCCGCGCCCGGGGTCCCGGCCCGCCCGGGCCCGCCGTGACGCAAAGGCGCCGCTTTAGGATGGCGGTATGAGTCCTCGGCAGATGGTCCGCCCGGGCGGGCGCAGCGCCCGGGTCCAGGGGGCGGTGCACACCGCGGTGCGCGAGCTGCTCGCGGAGGTGGGCCGCGAGGCGCTCACCGTGCCGATGGTCGCCCAGCGGGCCGGTGTCACCCCGTCCACGGTGTACCGCCGCTGGGGCGACCTGGCCGAGCTGCTGTCCGACGTCGCGGTGGAGCGGCTGCGCCCCGACACCGAGCCGGCGGACCGCGGCGGCCTGCGCGCCGACCTCACCGCCTGGGCCGAGCAGTTCCTCGACGAGATGGCCTCCGCCTCCGGCCGCGCCTACGTCCGCGACGCCCTCCTCGGTGACCCGGACGGCGGCAACGCCGGCCAGTGCTCGGCCTACGCCGCCGACCAGCTCGCCCTGGTCCTCGCCCGCGCCCGTGCGCGCGGCGAGGAGGCCCCCGGGGTCGAGGCCGCCATGGACCGCCTCGTCGCCCCCCTGATGTACCGGATCCTCTTCCGCCCCGCCGGCCTCGGCCCCGACTACGCCCGCCGCCTGGTCGCCGACCTGCTCGGCGACCCGTCCCCCGAGTCGGCCTGACGGTCCGTCAATCACCTTTCCTCTGGGGCGAATGCGCGGAATACGGCTGATGGCACCGTCCGTCCGATCATGGGTTGGCCTCCTCGTGGCGTGATCACATGCCGATCTCGAAGTGGGGGGAATCGCATGGCAATCGGACGACGGCGACTACTCACGTCCGTCGCGCTCACCGCCCTCGCCGCACCCGTCCTGGCCAGGGGGAGCGCGACCCGCGCGGTCGCGGCCGAGGGCACGGGCACGGCCGCGGGCATGCCGGTGGCCGGCGGCGACGGGCCGCTGTTCCTGCAGGTCGTCGCGCACGAGGACGACGACATCCTGTTCATGAACCCGGACCTGTCCAACGCGCTCGCCAACGGCACGCCGTCCGTCACGGTGTTCGTCACCGCGGGGAACATCACCAGACCCGGCCCGGCGGCGGTTCGTGGAGCCGGACACCGGCCCCCCTCGGCGGACACGGGGGAGTGGGCGAGCCGGCCGCGGCCACCCTCGGCGGACGGGTCGTGCTGTTCGAGCGCAACGGCGGCGGCGGGGTGAGCACCACCGCGCAGACCGCCCCGAACTCCGGCTACGACACCTGGCAGGACCTCGGCGGCACCGTCCTCGACTTCCCGACCGCGATTGTCGACGGCGGCGGGGTGCTCCACGTGTTCGCCGTCGGTACGGACGGCCGCGTCCGTTTCCGCACCGGCACGACGGCCACCGCCTTCGGCGACTGGCAGGTCCTGCCGCTGTGACCCCCCGCCCGGCGGCCGACCGGGGACC
>NZ_JBSHBN010000222.1:0-12473 GCF_053612025.1 Kitasatospora sp. NPDC054768 | reverse complement strand
ACCGCAACTAAAAAAAACCGACGGCCCGCCCCCCGCGGAGCGGAGGGCGGCCCTTCGAGTCAACATGGGGTGGTGGAGATGCCGGGAATCGAACCCGGGTCCAGTGGAGTTAATTCAGGGCTTCTCCGAGCGCAGTCCGCTGTGCTTTTCTCGGCCCTGGCGGTCACACGGACAAGCCGCCAACAGGCCCAGCTGCTGTTTGATTTCCCATCCGCCCTCGCAGCCCGGGCGGACGGTTGAGTTCCCTAGATTATGCCAGGGTCCGGGTCGGGAACTCCCCGGTCTGACACCCAAGCGCTATCGGTGCTTATTAGGCAGCGAGAGCGAACTGCTGGGAATCGCGCTTAGAGTTGGCGATTATTTTTTTGCGACACGTGGTTAACGAGATCATTGCCGCGTTCCTCGGCTCGCTTCCCCTGTTTCAACATCCCCTGTCGAAACCGATCATCCCCATGTTTTGTTGAGAAACAGCGCGGACGGTGACCGTCCTTGTTGCTGGCGCCATACTACGCGAGGCGACCAGCGGGGGTCCAGCCGATTAACTCTGGCGTCGCCGGGCCGCCGCCACGGCGCGTGCCGTCTCGCGGGTGTCCTGCTTCTCGCGGAGCGTCTGACGCTTGTCGTAGAGCTTCTTGCCGACCGCGAGGGCCAGTTCGAGCTTCACCCGGCCGTCCTTGAAGTACAGCGAGAGCGGGACCAGGGTGTGGCCCGCGTCGCGGACCTTGGTCTCGATCTTCTGGATCTCCATCCTGTGCAGCAGCAGCTTGCGCTTGCGCCGGGCCGCGTGGTTGGTCCACGTCCCCTGGGTGTACTCGGGGATGAAGACGTTGTCGATCCACGCCTCGTGGTTCTGGATGTACGCGTAGCCGTCGACCAGGTTGGCCCGCCCCTCGCGCAGCGACTTGACCTCGGTGCCGGTGAGCACCAGGCCGCACTCGTAGGTGTCGAGGATCGTGTACTCGTGTCGCGCCTTCTTGTTCTGCGCGATCAGCTTCTGTCCGGTTTCCTTTGCCATAACCCGGTCATTCTCGCACTTCGGGACCGGATGGGGCAGCTGCTTTAGGCATGGGTGCCGAGCCCCGCGAGGACCCGCAGGGCGAGTTCGTCGGCCTCCTCGCCCGAACCGGCCGGGACGTCGGGGGTCAGGCCGGTACCGTCCGGGGAGCGTCCGGCCGGGGTGTAGTAGCGGCCGACGGTCAGCTCCAGCACGGCGCCGTCGGCGAGCCGGCTGGGCTGCTGGACGGTGCCCTTGCCGAAGGTCCGCGAGCCCACCACCACGGCGCGGCTGCGGTCCTGGAGGGCCCCGGCGAGCAGTTCGGCGGCGCTCATCGTGCCGCCGTCCACCAGCAGCACCAGCGGGGTGCGCTGGTCGCCGCCGGGCGGGGCGGTCAACTCCCTGGTCTCGCCGCGCTCCTGGTACGAGCCGACCGTTCCGCCGTCCAGGAAGATCCCGGCGGTGCCGGCCGCCTCGTCGACCAACCCGCCGGAGTTGCCGCGCAGATCGAGCACCACGCCGGTGTGCGGGGCGCGCAGGGCGGTGCGCACCTGGTCGGCCACGCCGCTCGTGAAGGCGCGCACGGTCACCCGCAGCACGCCCTTGCCGAGCTGCTCCGCGGTGACCTGCCGACTGTCCAGAAGCACGCGCCGCAGCCGCAGTTCGCGCTCCTCCGCCCCGCCGCGCCGGACCGCCAGGGTGACCTCGGAGCCGGCCCGGCGCTCCTCGCCCCGGCCGCGCAGCCGCGCGACCACCTCGGTGACCGGCAGGTGGTCGGCCTGGTCCTGACCGATCCGCACGAGCCGGTCGCCGGGGGCGATCCCGGCCGCGGCGGCCGGGCCGCCGGGGGCGACCTGGGAGACCTCGGTGACGCCGTCCTGGCCGCGGCCGACCGAGAGGCCGACGCCCGGGTAGCGGCCGTCCAGGCCCTGGCTGAACTCCGCGTACTCCTGGGCGCTGTAGTACGCGCCCCAGCGGTCGCCGCCGGCCGCCAGCAGGTGCTCGGCCTGCTGCTCCGACAGGGTGGCGCCGGCCGGGTCCGCCGGGAGCCCGCCGGTGGCCCGGGCGGTGTCGGCGGAGGACCGGTGCGGCGGGTCGCCCGGGTCGCCCCAGGCGCCGGTGGCCGCGCCGGCCAGCAGCACGGCGCCGAACACCAGGCTGAGCACGGTCACCTGGCGGGCCCTGCGCGGAGTTTGCAGCATGGCACCGGAGTGTAGACACCGCCGCGCGCGGGACGAACCGCAACGGTGGACCGCGGAACGCCGACGGCCCCGTACGGCGCAGTGCCGTACGGGGCCGTCAGGCCTGCGGGAATCAGACCTTGAGGTACTTGCGCAGGGTGAAGAAGGCCGCGACGCCGGCCATGCCCATACCCACCACGATCAGCAGCGGTATCACCGCGAGCACCGAGCCGAGCCCGATGAAGTGGATGAACTGCACCCGGTCGGCCAGCCAGTTCTGGACGAAGAAGTGCCCGCCGATCAGCAGTCCGGAGGCCATCGCCGCACCCAGCAGCGCCGAGAAGGCCGCCTCGGCGATGAAGGGCATCTGGACGTAGAAGTTCGAGGCACCGACCAGGCGCATGATCCCGGTTTCGCGCCGCCGGCTGTACGCCGACACCCGGACGGTGTTGACGATCAGCAGCAGGGCGACGAACAGCATCAGCACCATGATCACGAAGGCCGCCGTCTGGAGGCCGTTGAGCAGGCCGAACAGGTTCTCCAGGATCTTCCGCTGGTCCTCGACCGACTTGACGCCGGGCTTGCCGGCGAAGGCGCTCTGGATCACGTCGTACTTGGTCGGGTCGTTGAGCTTGACCCGCCAGGACTGCGGCATGGCGTCCGGACCCAGGACGGAGATGAGCGGGTTGTCCGGGTTCATCTCCTTCCAGTGCTTGTACGCCTCGGGCGAGCTCTCGTAGGTGGACGACTGGACCACCGAGCTCATCTTGTCCAGCTGGTCCTTGATGTCCTGGACCTGCTGGTCGGTGGCCGCGCCCTTGTCGCACTGGGGCGAGTTGCGGGCGTCCGCCTTCGTGCAGAAGTAGATGCTCACCTCGACCTTGTCGTACCAGTACCCCTTCATGGAGTTCACCTGGTCGCGGACCAGGAGCGAGGAACCGGCGAGGGCGAGGGAGAGCGCGACGCTGACCACGACCGCGATGGTCATGGTCAGGTTGCGTCGGAGACCCACACCGATCTCCGACAGGACGAACTGGGCACGCATGCGGGAAACAACTCCAGGGTCGGTACTGCTCTGGTCTGGCGGGTCGGGCCGGCGGCCCCACGGGTCAGCGCTGGTCGGTCAGTGCTGGTATCCGTAGACGCCGCGGGCCTGGTCGCGGACGAGCAGCCCCTTGTCGAGTTCGATGACGCGCTTGCGCATCTGGTCGACGATGGCCTGGTCGTGGGTGGCCATCAGCACCGTGGTGCCGGTGCGGTTGATGCGGTCGAGCAGCTTCATGATGCCGACCGAGTTCTGCGGGTCGAGGTTGCCGGTGGGCTCGTCCGCGATGAGCAGCATCGGACGGTTCACGAAGGCGCGGGCGATGGCCACGCGCTGCTGCTCACCACCGGACAGCTCGCCCGGCATCCGGTCCTCCTTGCCGCCGAGGCCGACCAGCTCCAGCACCTCGGGCACCACCTTGTTGATGGCGCTCTTGGGCTTGCCGATCACCTCCAGGGCGAAGGCGACGTTCTGCGCGACCGTCTTGTTCGGCAGCAGGCGGAAGTCCTGGAAGACCGTGCCCAGCTGGCGGCGCATGTGCGGCACCTTCCAGTTGGACAGCTTGCCGAGGTCCTTGCCCAGTACGTGCACCGCGCCCGTGCTGGGACGCTCCTCGCGCAGGCACAGGCGCAGGAAGGTGGACTTTCCCGAGCCGGACGAGCCGACCAGGAAGACGAACTCACCCTTCTCGATCTCCAGCGAGACGTTGTCCAGGGCGGGACGGTTCTGCTTGGGATAGGTCTTGGAGACGTTGTCGAATCTGATCACGGCTGCATCACGGAGGCCATCCTAGGCGGCGCCAGTCCTCGGTCGGTCCGCCCCGGAGGCCCGGTCCATGGGCGGGCGAAAGGAGCGCGGTGGGCTGCTCCCGGTCTGGGACCATACGCGAATCGGCGCCCGGCCCGCAGGGACCGCCCGTGACAACGGCCGGACTCTGCGGGAGAATGTCCGCTTATGCCCCGAATATTGCGAGGCATCTCACAGCCCGGAAGCCGGAACTGCCGGAACCTGGCAGAGTGGAGGTGGGCGACCGTGTCACGGCCGCTCCCCCGTACAGGGCAGTGCAGGGAACCAAAGCCCCGTCCGGTGCGTTGGCTGTAGCAGCGAGGAGGAGATCGCATGACCTGCGACCATCTGGTGTGCGCCAACTGCAACGGCCGCGTCAGCGACGGGCGTTGCCCGGTGTGCCGGGCCAACCGGGCCCGGCTTCAGGAGCAGCAGAGCCCGTTCGCCGCGCTCTCCCCCGCGATGCTGCTGGCCCTGCTGGCCGGACTGCTCGCGGTGGCGCTGATCGCCCGGCAGGCACTGGCCTGACGACCCACGACGCGTACGACGAAGGGCCCCGACCGCTGCGGTCGGGGCCCTTCGTCGATGTCGGCCGTTACTCGGCGCTGGTCTCGCGCTGCTTGCGCCAGCGGATCCCGGCCTCGATGAAGCCGTCGATGTCGCCGTCCAGCACGGCCTGCGGGTTGCCGGCCTCGTACGCGGTGCGGACGTCCTTCACCATCTGGTACGGGTGCAGCACGTAGGAGCGCATCTGGTTGCCCCAGGAGCTGCCGCTGTCCTTGAGCGCGTCCATCGCCGCCTTCTCCTCCTGGCGGCGCCGCTCCAGCAGCTTGGCCTGGAGGACGTTCATCGCGGACGCCTTGTTCTGGATCTGCGAGCGCTCGTTCTGGCAGGAGACCACGATGCCGGTCGGGATGTGCGTGATGCGCACCGCCGAGTCGGTGGTGTTGACGCCCTGGCCGCCGGGGCCGGAGGCGCGGTAGACGTCCACCCGCAGCTCGCCCTCGTCGATGTCGACGTGGTCGGACTGCTCGACGACCGGGAGGACCTCGACGCCGGCGAAGGAGGTCTGCCGGCGGCCCTGGTTGTCGAACGGCGAGATCCGCACCAGGCGGTGGGTGCCCTGCTCGACCGAGAGGGTGCCGTAGGCGTACGGCGCCTTCACGGTGAAGGTCGCGGACTTGATGCCGGCCTCTTCGGCGTACGAGGTGTCGTACACCTCGGTGGGGTACCCGTGCCGCTCGGCCCAGCGCAGGTACATGCGCATGAGCTGCTCGGCGAAGTCGGCGGCGTCCACGCCACCGGCCTCGGCACGGATGTTGATCAGCGCCTCGCGGGCGTCGTACTCGCCGGACAGGAGGGTGCGGACCTCCAGTTCCTCGACGGCCTTCTGGAGGGAGACGAGTTCGGTCTCGGCCTCGGCGCGGGTGTCCGCGTCGTCCTCGGCCTCGGCGAGCTCGAACAGCACGCCCAGATCGTCGATGCGGCTGCGCAGGCCCTCGACCCGGCGCAGTTCGCCCTGGAGGAAGGAGAGCCGGCTGGTCACCTTCTGCGCGTTCGCGACGTCGTCCCACAGGGTGGGGGCGGCTGCCTCCTCCTCCAGGACCGCGATGTCGGCCCGGATCTTGTCCAGGTCGAGGACGGCCTCGATCGACCCCATGGTCGTATCGAGGTTCTTGAGCTCTTCGGAAGGATCGACGGCTGCCACGCCCCCAGGGTAATGGTTCCGGGAGTGGTCATGACGACACCCCCGGCTCCCCGGGGGTCACGGCCGCCGTCACGGCCGCGCCGGCGGCTCCGGCTACGGGGCCCGCGGGCCGGTGCCCGACACCGCCGGACGGGTCGGGTGGCCGCCGTCCGGGACGGTGGCCGCGAACGCCGTCCAGGCCGCGGCGGCGCCCGCCAGCAGCAGGACGGTGGCGATCAGGACGGCCAGCAGCCGGCGGCGGCGCAGCAGGGCCTGGCGGTCCCGGCGGTGGCCCGGGGCGGCGCGCTGGGCGCGGGACTCCAGCGCGTAGGCGGCCAGCTCGTCGGCGGACGGGCGGCGCAGGCTGGTGTGGGTGTCCCGGGTGGAGTCCGGGGCGGCGCCCGGCACCAGCGGGACGGCCGGACCGCGGCGGCGCTTGTGGATGCCGGGGCCTGCGTCGATCTCGGCGTAGACGGCCTCGCCGGGGGTCAGCTGCTCCTCGACCGGGGCGCGGCCCTGGCCGGGCACGGCGAGCACCGGCAGGCCGGCCAGCGAGGGCAGCTGCTCACGCAGCCGGGAGGCCAGCTCGGCGGCGCGCAGCCGGGAGGCCGGGGCCTTGGCCAGGCACTCGGAGATGATCCGCCACAGCCCGTCCGGCAGGCCGGGGATCGGCGGCACCTGCTCGGTGACGTGCCGGCGCAGCACCGCGCCGGTGTGGCCGCCGCCGAAGGGGGTGAAGCCGGCCAGCAGCTCGTACAGCACGGTGGCGAGGGCGTAGATGTCGACGGCGGCGCGCGGCTCCAGGCCCTCGATGATCTCGGGGGCGAGGTAGTCGGGGGTGCCGATGATCCGGGTGGCCCGGGTCCGGCGCGGGGCGTCGACCAGGCGGGCCACGCCGAAGTCGGTGAGCTTGGCGCGCGGGGCGCCGCCCGGGCCGGGGGCTGCGGCGAGGTCGAGCAGGACGTTCTCGGGCTTGACGTCGCGGTGGACGATGCCGGCCGCGTGCGCGGCGGCCAGGCCGTCGGCGACGTCGGCGATGATCGAGGCGGCGGTCTGCGGCGGCAGCGCGCCGTCCCGCTCCAGCCGGGAGCGCAGGTCGGTGCCCTGGACCAGCTCCATCACCAGGGCGAGGTCGCTGCCGTCCACCACCATGTCGCGCACGCCGACCACCCGGGGGTGGTCGAGGCTGGTCAGCGCGGTGCGCTCCTGGACGAAGCGGCCGACCAGCACCTGGTCGGCGGCGAGGTCCTCGCGCAGCAGCTTGACCGCCACCGGGCCGTCGGGCCCCTCACCGAGCCAGACCGTGCCGGCCGAACCCCGGCCGATCACCTGGTGGACGGTGTACCGGCTGCCGATCTTGCGTGCCAATGCTGCTCCGTGGGCGGCGCGGGAGCGCTCCGGGGGTCCGGCGCGCTCGGTGGGGCGGGACAACAGCGACCAACCTACGCGCCCGGAGGCCCTGCGCGGGCCGCCCGAGGGGGCCGGAGCGGGAGTCCCGGCCGAGAAATCTCGCGAATTGTCGACATAGCGTCAAAATTGCCGCCCCGGGCGGGCCGGGGCCCGGATCGGCTCCGGACCCGGCCCGCGGCGGCGCTAGCTGCCGACGAGGCCGTTCACCCAGTCGCGCGCCGAGTCGAACCAGCCCACGACGTTGTCCCAGTACTGCGGCAGCGGCGTGAAGTTCCACAGCGCCAGCCCCGCCACGGCGAGCACCAGCAGCACCATCAGACAGCCCTTGAGGCAGCCGAGCCCCGGAATGTACATCCGGTTGCGGCTGCGCGGACGCGGCTCACGGGCCGGCGCGGGCTCGCGGCGGGCCGGTGCCGGCGGCTCCTCGCGGCGCTGCGGCGGTGCCTCCCGGTACTGCGGCGCGGGCGGCTCGGCCCGGCGCGCCACCGGGGCGGGCGCGGGCGGCGGCGGGTAGCCGCCCTGCGACCGCCCGTACCCGGACGGGGCCTGCCGGTAGCCACCGGGCGGCTGCGGACGGCCGCCCTGGCCTCCCTGGCCCCGCGGGCCCCCCTGACCGGCCTGGCCGCCCCGGCCCGCCTGGTAGGGCGGCGGGGCCACCGGAGGACGCTGGGCGTAGCCGGGCGGGGGCGGGGACTGGCGGTAGCCGCCGGGCTGCTGCGGCCCGGCGGGGCCGCCCGGGGCGCCCTGGCCCGGCCGGTGCCCCTGGCCGGCGTGGCCCCCCTGGCCGGCCTGGTAGGGCGGCGGGGCGACCTGCGGCTCCGAGTGGCCCTCGTAGTCCTCCGGACCGAAGTAGCCGACCTGGGTCTGCTGGTTACGGTCCCGCGCCGCGCGCAGCTGGGTCTGCCACGGGTGCGGCGTCTCCTCCTGCGGCGGTGCGACGGGCGGGGGCGGCGGCACCGCGACGGGCGGCATCACCCGCGTCCGGTCCGTGGCGCCCTGCGGGGGCGCCGGCGGCGGCTGGGTGCCCATCACCCGGGTCGCCGCGGCCGGGTCGAACGACCCGCCCGGGGTCGGCGGCAGCACCTGGGTGCGGTCCTCGGCGCCCGGGGCCACGGCGCCCGGCATCGTCGCCATCGGCGACATCGGCGACATCGGCGACATCGTGGTGGGGACCGCGGTCGGCTGCGGGTCCGGCAGCAGCAGGGCACCGACCGCCAGTGCCTCGTCCACCGCCGGCGGGGAGGCGTGCACCCCGACGCCGGCCGCGACCACCCGCAGCGCGTGGGCCAGCGAGGTGGCGCCGGGCCGCTGGGCCGGGTCCTTGCGCAGGCAGCGCTCGATCACCGTCCAGAGCGGCTCGGGCATGGTGCTGGGCCGCTGCGGCTCGTGGGCCAGGTGGGCCTGGAGCACGGCGAGCGCGCTGTCCCCCTGGAACGGCTGCCGGCCGGTGACCAGCTCGTACAGCATGATCCCGGCGCCGTACACGTCCACCGCGGAGGTCTGCGGGCGGCCCTCGGCGGACTCCGGCGCGACGTAGGCGGGGGTGCCGACGAACTCGTGGGTGCGGGTGACGCCCGGGGAGTCGGCGAGCCGGGCGATGCCGAAGTCGGTCAGCAACGGGTGCATTCGCTCGGCGCCGTCCACCACGGTGGAGGCGAGCAGCACGTTGGCCGGCTTGAGGTCGCGGTGAACGATCCCGTCCACGTGGCTGGCCGCCAGCGCGTCCGCGACCTGGGCCATCAGCAGGGCGCCGGCGATCGGGCTGAACGGGCCGTTGGCGCGCAGGTAGCGGGCCAGGTCGGGGCCCTCCACCAGGTCCATCACCAGGGCCAGCAGCTCGCCCTCGACGACCAGGTCCCGGACCCGGACGATGTTGGGGTGGGTCAGCCGCAGCAGCAGCGAGCGCTCGCGCAGGAAACGCATCACCACGTCGGGGTCGGCGGCCAGCTCCTCGCGCAGCACCTTGATCGCCACCCGCTGCCCGGGCGCGCAGCCCGGCACCTGGGCGTCCTCGCGCACCACGCCGCGCCAGACGGTCCCGGTCGCACCCCGTCCGAGGGTCTCCTCCAGCAGATATTTGCTGCCGACTGGCCGCACCTGTCGCACTCCTCGCCGTGCCGCCCGCGCGGGGCGCTCCTCCGCCGGTGCGGTGAGCCTGCCGGGCCCGTGTCTGCGGCCACTCTAACGGTGCCGGTTCGGGTTTTCGGGGTGGCCGGTAGGCCATCCGTACGGTCTGGGGAAGGGTTGGGGGACATCCCCTAGGGAAGGTCCCGGGCACCCCGCGAGGAGGCGGTCGGCCCTGACTCCCCGTCGCCCCGTCACGGTGCCGATCGCAAGATCGTCAAATCCGGTACGGTGCGCGGACCGTCCTCGACGGATGGCAGGATGGACACTCGCCACTCGTGTGGCCCAACGGTGCCCACGGCACCGGGCAGCGGTACCAGGTTCACATCAGCAGAAGGGACCCGCGGGCGAGATGCAGATCCGGCTGACCGTCCTCCGACCGCGCAGCGGCCCGGCCGCCGCCGGCTCCGCCATCCCCTACGTGGACGTGCTGGTCACCGCGCCCGTCGGCACCGCACTCGGCGCCATCGCGGGTGCGCTCGCCGGCGCCGTGGGCGTGCGCGGGCCGCGGGCCGCCACCCACGTGCACCTGTACGCCGGGGCGCACCGGGTCGACGAGCACACCCTGCTCGGCCACCCCCCGCTGCTCGACGGCGCCGTCCTCAGCCTGAACGAGCCCGACCCGACCGCCGACGACCCCGACGACGCCCCCGCCGCCGCCGAGCTGCGCGTGGTCGGCGGCCCCGACGCCGGCGGCGTGCACCGGCTGCACGGCCGGGAGATCCGGGTCGGCCGCTCCGCCGAGGCCGACGTCCCGCTCGACGACCCGGACGTCTCCCGGCTCCACCTCTCCCTGCACCTCGCCGAGGACGGCCGGGTCTCCGCGCGCGACCTCGGCTCCACCAACGGCACCACGCTGGACGGCCGGCTCGTCCCGCCCGGCCCGCCGGAGGCCGCCGTCCCGCTGGAGCCCGGCGCCGTGCTGCGGATCGGCGAGTCCACCCTCCAGGTGACCGCCCCCGCCCCGGCCGAGGCCGCCGGCACCGCCCGCGCCGCCCTGCCGGACGGCAACGGCCACCTCCAGCTCGCCGCCCCCGGCCCGGCCCGGCCCGCGCCGCCCGTGGTCGAGCCGCCCACCGCCCCCGAACCGGCCCCCGGCCGCGGCCGCGGCCTGTTCTCCCTGCTGCCCGGCCGCACCGCCGAGCCGCCCGGCCAGGAGAGCGCCGAGCGCCACCACGCCGCGGTGCGGCTGCGCCAGACCGCCGCCCAGCGCGAGCGCTGGCCCGACCTCGCCACCCTGCTGCTCAACGCCGTCGGCCCCGGCCCCCGCCTCTGGGAACGCGGCCCCGGCCACCCCGACGCGCTCACCCTGCGCCTGGGCACCGCCGACCGCCCCGGCGGCCCCGGCACCACACCCGGCACCACGCTGCCCGCCGTCCCGGTCACCCTCGACCTCCAGACCGCCGGCAGCCTCGGCCTCAGCGGCCCGCGCGAGCGCCTGGACGCGCTCACCCGCGCCGTCGTCGCCCAGCTCGCCGCGCTGCACCCGCCGACCGGGCTGAGCCTGGTCGTGGTCGACGCCGACCAGGCCCGCACCGCCGAGGAGCGCGCCGACACCTGGGCCTGGGCCCTGTGGCTGCCCCACCTGCGCCCGGTCGACGGCCAGGACTGCCGACTGCTGATCGGCCTCGACGACGAACAGGCCACCGCCCGGCTGACCGAGCTCACCGCCCGGCTCAGCGGCCCCAGCGGCCTCGGCGGCCACCCCGCGACCGTGGTCGTGGTGGACGGCCGACCGGCCACCGAAGCCGCCCGCCAGGCACTCGACCTGCTGCTGCGCCAGGGCCCGGCGGTCGGCATCTTCCCGATCTGCCTCGCCGAGCAGCCCGAACTGCTCCCCCGGGGCCTCGGCGCCACCGCCCTGATCACCGGCGAGGTCGGCACCCAGCTCTCGCTGAACCGCCCGGTCGCCCGCGGCCGGGAAGCCCTCCACGAGGTCTCGCTGGACGCCGTCTCGGACGCCTGGGCCGAACGGCTGGCCCGCGTCCTCGCCCCGCTGCGCGAGGCCGTCCCGGCCGCCCGCGGCCCGCTGCCCGACGTGCTGCGGCTGCTCGACCTGCTCCAGCTCGACACCGTCACCCCGGCCAAGCTGTCCGCCCGCTGGGAGGCGCACGCCGGCGGCATCGGCGCCGCCACCGCCCTGCTCGGCACCACCCGCGACGAGCTCTGCACCCTCGACCTGGCCGACCCCGAACTCACCCTCCCCTCCCCCGACCCGGGCGGCCCGCACCTGCTGATCGGCGGCGCCCGCGGCTCCGGCAAGACCGAGCTGCTGCGCACCCTGGTCGCCTCGCTCGCCGTCTCCGAACGACCCGAGCGGCTGACCGTCACGATCATCGAGGGCCGGGCCACCCCGGACGGCCAGGACGGCCTCGACGGCTGCACCGACCTGCCGCACGTCACCGGCCGGGTGAACGCCGCCGCCGACCCGCGCGCCGCACTGCTCGCCGCCGAGGCACTGGAGGACGAACTCGCCCTGCGGGAGCGGCTGTTCGACGGGCTGGACTTCGCCTCCTGGCACGCCGCACGGATCCTCGACGAGCAGGGCCTGGACGGGCGGGAGGCGCACGCGGAGCACCCCAGGGTCCCGGTGCCCGCCGCCGTCGGCGGCGGCGCGGCCACCACGCCCCGGATCATCCCGCCACGCAGCGCGGAGGGCCCCCGCCCGACCGGGCCCGCCGCCGCGCCCGCCCGGCTGGTCGTCGTCGTCGACGACTACGACGCGCTGCTCTCCCCCACCTCCGCCGCCGGCCGCCCGCTCACCCGCGCGCTGGCCGCCGTCGCCCGCCGCGGCGGACCGCTCGGCGTGCACCTCGCCGTCGCCACCGGCCGCCCGGAGGAGAGCGCGGGCACCGAGGTGGACGAGGCCGCGCTGCTCCGGATCGCCCTGCGCACCGACGACCCGGCCGACTCCGACCTGCTGATCCACCTCGGCGACGCGGCGGCCCTGCCCGAGGACACCCCCGGCCGCGGCTACCTCCGCCTCCCGGACGGCGGCGTCACCGCCTTCCAGACCGCCCGGATCAGCGGCCGCATCCCACGCACCGCCACCCTGCGGCCCACCGTCGTCGCCATAGACCCGCTCCAGCTCGGCGCCCCGCCTGCCCGCCGCCCGGTCCGCGAGCTCGGCAACGGGCCCACCGACCTCGCCCTCCTCGCCAGCGCCCTCCAGCGCGCCGCCGCCCGCTGACGGCCCCGCCTCGTTCTGCGCAGGAAGTGGCCCCGGCCGACTTCCTGCGCAACCGG
>NZ_JBSHBN010000221.1:0-12511 GCF_053612025.1 Kitasatospora sp. NPDC054768 | reverse complement strand
ACACCATAACCCGCCAACCGATTGGCTGTGTTTTCTGGGGGGCTGTTTTTTTTTTAAAAGCCCCCGCCCGCGCCCCCCGCCCCGGCACGGGGGCGGGGGGGCCTCGGCGGTGCACCGGCCCGGTGCCTCGGGCATCAGGCGCGTCGGGCCTCGGGCGTCAGGCGTCAGGCGTCAGGCGTCGAGCTTCTCGCGCTCGGCCTGCTCGGCCTTCTTCGAGGCCCGCAGGCTGGTGAAGGTGGTGATCGCCAGGACCACCACGATGAAGCCCAGCGAGAACGGGATGCCGATCTCCGGGGCCCAGTCCGCGCCCGCCTCGTGGGCGGCGTGCAGCACCAGCTTCACACCGATGAAGCCGAGGATCACCGACAGGCCGTACGACAGGTGGACCAGCTTCTTCAGCAGGCCGCCGATCAGGAAGTACAGCTGGCGCAGACCCATCAGGGCGAAGGCGTTGGCGGTGAAGACCACGTACGGGTCCTGGGTCAGGCCGAAGATGGCCGGGATCGAGTCCAGTGCGAACAGCACGTCGGTGGTGCCGATCGCCAGCATGACGATCAGCATCGGGGTGATCAGCCGGCGGCCGTTCTCCCGGACGAACAGCTTGGTGCCGCGGTAGTCCTCGGTGGCCGGGAAGCGGCGGGTGATCGACTTGAGGACGCGGTTCTCCTCGAACTCCTCCTCGCCCTCCTCCTCGGCGCGGGCCTCCTTGATCAGCTTCCAGGCCGTCCAGATCAGGAAGCCGCCGAAGATGAAGAACACCCAGGAGAACTCGGAGACCAGGGCGGCGCCGCCGGCGATGAACACCGCCCGGAGCACCAGCGCGATGATCACACCGAACATCAGCACGCGCTGCTGGTAGATCCTGGGCACCGCGAACTTGCCCATGATCAGGATGAACACGAAGAGATTGTCGACACTCAGCGACTTCTCGGTGATGTAGCCGGCGAAGAACTCACCCGCCGGCTGCGCACCGGAGTGCCACCAGAGGAAGCCACCGAAGAGGACCGCCAGAACGACCCAGACGGCCGTCCAGATCCCGGCCTCCTTGATCGAGACCTCGTGCGGCTTGCGCCCTCCGATGAAGAAGTCCGCCACGATCAGTGCGATCAGCACCAGGATCGTGGAGACCCACATGGTTATGGAAACGTCCACTACTGCTCCTCCGGCAGGTAGGCGAGACAGTCATCGTCACTGCCGGAGGTCTCTTCCGCCCATCGGGCCAGCGCCCCGGGGTGCCGCGACGGGCATCCGTGATGACGGGGTCGGCTGTCGAGGAATACTCCCCTCCGCTACCAACGAGAGTAACAGCTGCTCCAAGGAAAGGTAAAGAAGGTAAAGACCGTCAAGGGGGGCCACCGGACCCGGGGAGCCCTGGGAGCCGGGGCGGCGGGTGCCGCAGGTGCCGCGGGAGCGGGGAGCGGCGGGTCCTGCGGGGAGTGGCGGGTCCTGCGGGGAGTGGCGGGTCCTGCGGGGAGTGGCGGGAGCCGCCCGGGCTACAGGTACGGCTCGATCGCCGGCAGCAGGTCCTGGAAGGTGCGCCCCTTGGCCGGCGCGCCGATCGCCTGCATCTCCCAGCCGCCGTCGCCGTCCCGGACCACCTTGGCCATGATCTGCCCGGTGTGCGGCCCGCCGCCCGCCAGCTCGTAGCGGGCCAGCTCCAGCCCGGTGGTCTCGTCCACCAGCCGGCAGTGCGCCCGCTGCACCTCGGCGAAGGTCTGCCCGGTGTACGAGCTGACCGTGAACACCACCTGGGTGATGTTCACGGGCACGTGCGCCAGGTCGACCAGGATCGCCTCGTCGTCCTCGGCCCCGGAGCCGCCCTCCAGGTTGTCCCCGGTGTGCCGCACGGAGCCGTCGTTGCTCTCCAGGTGCGAGAAGAACACCACGTCGGACGGGGTCCGCTCGGCGTACAGCAGCGCCGAGGCGTCCAGATCGATCTTCCGGGTGCGGCTGCCGAACAGCCCGCGCTTGGGGGCGGCCCGCCAGCCGAGGCCCATCCGGACCACGGTCAGGGCGGCGCCCTGCCCCTTCTGGAGGCTGACCCGCTGCCCCTTGGCCAGGTTCACCGACACGACGTTGTCCTCTCTGCCGGCCGCGCGGTCACACCCGCGCGGCTCCACGATGGAACACCCCGTCGCCGTCCCCCGGCTGAGGCCCCCTCTGCGTACGGCCCGCAACCCCGTCCCGAGGGCACGATGCCGCAGGCCAGCCTAGGCCCTGCGGCACCCCGCCCTCCCCCGGGTTTCCCCGTTTGTGGCAAGCCTGAGACACCCGCGGGCTTGACCGGTGTCATTCCGGCCAAGCCCGGTCACCACGCGGGCGCGCGCGGGCCGCCTACGCCACACCCGCCTCGCGCATCTGCCGCAGTTCCTTCTTCAGCTCCTTGACCTCGTCGCGCAGCCGGGCCGCGACCTCGAACTGGAGGTCGGCGGCGGCCGTGTGCATCCGGTCGGTCATCTCCTGGATGAGGTCCGCCAGTTCGGCGGCGGGCAGGGACTTGGCCGGCTTGCGCTCCGCGCCCAGCGACGGCACCGGGGCCTTGCCCTTGCCCTGGTTGCGGTAGCCCGTGGAGAGCAGCTCGTCGGTGTCCACGTCCTCGCGGGCGAGGGTGTCCAGGATGTCGCCGATCTTCTTGCGCAGCGGCTGCGGGTCGATCCCGTGCTCCTTGTTGTAGGCCTGCTGCACGGCCCGGCGGCGGTTGGTCTCGTCGATGGCCTTCTCCATCGAGGGAGTGATCCTGTCCGCGTACATGTGGACCTGGCCGGAGACGTTGCGGGCGGCCCGGCCGATCGTCTGGATCAGCGAGGTGCCGGAGCGCAGGAAGCCCTCCTTGTCCGCGTCCAGGATCGCCACCAGCGACACCTCGGGCAGGTCCAGGCCCTCGCGCAGCAGGTTGATGCCGACCAGCACGTCGTACCGGCCCGCCCGCAGCTCCCGCAGCAGCTCCACCCGGCGCAGCGTGTCCACGTCGCTGTGCAGGTACCGGACCCGGATGTCCAGGCCGAGCATGTAGTCGGTGAGGTCCTCGGCCATCTTCTTGGTCAGCGTGGTGACCAGGACGCGCTCGTCCCGCTCCACCCGCTGACGGACCTCGTGCACCAGGTCGTCGATCTGGCCCTCGGTCGGCTTGACGATCACCTCGGGGTCGATCAGGCCGGTCGGGCGGATGATCTGCTCGACCTGGCCGTCCCCGCGCGACAGCTCGTACGGGCCGGGCGTCGCCGACAGGTAGACGGTCTGGCCGATCCGCTCCAGGAACTCCTCCCACTTCAGCGGGCGGTTGTCCATCGCGGAGGGCAGCCGGAAGCCGTGCTCGACCAGGGTGCGCTTGCGCGAGGCGTCGCCCTCGTACATCGCGCCGATCTGCGGGACCGTGACGTGCGACTCGTCGATGACCAGGAGGAAGTCCTCCGGGAAGTAGTCGAGCAGGGTGTTCGGCGGGGAGCCGGGCTCACGGCCGTCGAAGTGCATCGAGTAGTTCTCGACGCCCGAGCAGGTGCCGATCTGGCGCAGCATCTCGATGTCGTAGGTGGTGCGCATCCGCAGCCGCTGGGCCTCCAGCAGCTTGCCCTGCTTCTCCAGCCGGGCGAGCGTCCCCTCCAGCTCCTTCTCGATGCCGGTGATCGCGCGCTCCATGCGCTCGGGGCCGGCCACGTAGTGCGAGGCGGGGAAGACGTGGACGGATTCGTCCTGGCTGATGATCTCGCCGGTGAGCGGGTGCAGGGTGTACAGCGCCTCGATCTCGTCGCCGAACATCTCGATCCGGACGGCGAGCTCCTCGTAGACCGGGAAGATCTCGATGGTGTCGCCGCGGACCCGGAAGGTGCCGCGGGTGAAGGCCACGTCGTTGCGGGCGTACTGGATGTCGACGAAGCGGCGCAGCAGGTCGTCCCGGTCGATCTCCTGGCCGATCTTGAGCCGCACCATCCGGTCGACGTACTCCTGCGGGGTGCCGAGGCCGTAGATGCAGGAGACCGAGGCGACCACGATGACGTCCCGGCGGGTGAGCAGCGAGTTGGTCGCCGAGTGGCGCAGCCGCTCGACCTCCTCGTTGATCGAGGAGTCCTTCTCGATGTAGGTGTCCGTCTGCGGGACGTACGCCTCGGGCTGGTAGTAGTCGTAGTACGAGACGAAGTACTCGACGGCGTTGTTCGGCAGCAGCTCGCGGAACTCGTTGGCCAGCTGCGCGGCCAGCGTCTTGTTCGGCGCCATCACCAGGGTGGGCCGCTGCAGCTTCTCGATCATCCAGGCCGTGGTGGCCGACTTGCCGGTGCCGGTGGCACCGAGCAGTACGACGTCCTTCTCCCCTCCCCTGATCCGCCGTTCCAGCTCGGCGATCGCCGCCGGCTGGTCGCCGTTCGGCTGGAAGGGACTGACGACCTCGAAGGGCGCCACGGACCGCTCAATACTCGTGATGGGACGCACCACTCAACGGTACGACCCACCACTGACAAGCGAGGCCTGTTCGATCAGGCCGCGTGGGCCTCGAAGCTCATGGCCGGCTCCCGGGCGGGGTCGATCCGCACGACGGAGTCGAAGGCGGCGGCGAGTCGCTCGATCAGCGGAAGGACCGGATCGACCCCGCTCTCCTCGATGCCCCCGACGGTCTCCTCGGCCAGCACCATCCGCCGCCCGGCCGCGCGGCACTCCTCGCTCTCCCGGTGCTCCGCCGGCACGAGCCAGTGTGTGATGCGCATGGACCCGATCCGCAGCTCCCGCAGCGGGCCGCCCAGGTGGCTCGCCAACGGCAACGACAGCGCCTCACCGTCCTCGGCGAGGCGGTCGGCGGCGCGTTCGGCAGCCCGGTACTCGGCGGTCGGGCAGTTCTGGAGCCATACCCGCGCCTCGGGCTCGATCTCGATCCCGTAGCCCGCCCGGGACTCGTCACCGGTCGTGCCTCTCCCCTTCGCCCGGCAGTGGGAACAACTGCCGGGCGAGGGGGAGGGTCACGGGTCAGGCCTTGGCGCTGTCCCGGGCGAGGGCGACCAGGCGGGAGATGGCGCGCAGGTACTTCTTGCGGTAGCCGCCGCGCAGCATCTCCTCCGGGAAGACCTGGTCGAAGGGCAGGCCGGAGGCGGTGATCGGCAGCTCGCGGTCGTACATGCGGTCGGCGAGGACGACCAGGCGCAGCGCGGTGGACTGGTCGTCGACCTGCTTGACGCCGCGCAGGCAGACCGCGGTGACGTCGTCCAGCAGCGCGCCGTAGCGGCTGGGGTGGACGGCGGAGAGGTGGGCGAGCAGGGCGTCGAAGTCGTCCAGCGAGGCGCCGGGGGTGCGGTCCGCGACGTCTCCGACGGCCTCGTCGGAGTACGGCGGCGGGGCGTCCGGCAGGCCGCGGTGGCGGTAGTCCTGGCCGTCGATCCGCATCGGGCGGAAGTGCGCGGACAGGCCCTGGATCTCGCGCAGGAAGTCGGCGGCGGCGAAGCGGCCCTCGCCGAGCTTCTCCGGCAGGGTGTTCGAGGTGGCGCACAGCTTCACGCCGTTCTCGACCAACCGGCCGAGCAGGGTGGAGACCAGCACGGTGTCGCCCGGGTCGTCCAGCTCGAACTCGTCGATGCAGAGCAGCGTGTGCCCGGAGAGGGTCCGCACGGCCTGCTGGAAGCCGAGCGCGCCGACCAGGTTGGTCAGCTCGACGAAGGTGCCGAAGGCCTTGGGGCCGGGGGCGGCGTGCCAGAGCGAGGCGAGCAGGTGGGTCTTGCCGACGCCGTAGCCGCCGTCGAGGTAGACCCCGGCGGGGCCGGTGGGCGCGGGGGCGGAGCGGCGGAACCAGCTGCGCTTGGGCGGCGAACCGTTTCCTCCACCGAGGGTGGCCGCGAACTGCTCCAGGACCTGGACGGCCTCGTACTGGCTCGGCTGGGTCGGGTCCGGGATGTACGTCCCGAAGCTCACGTCGGCGAACCGGGGCGGCGGGACCATCTCGGCGACCAGCCGCTCGGCGGGCACGACGGGACGGCGGGAGGTGAGCGCGATCGGGGAGCCGGACACGGGTGCGGCGGCTATCGGCTCGTTCGCGGTTGCGGAGTGGGAGGCTGCGGGCACATCAGTAGAGGGTACGCCTGCCCCGTACGCCGTCCGAACGACCCGCGGCCCCGGACGGAGCACGGCCCGCGGTGGAAGACTGGGATCATGCAACAGTTGATCAGCCCGCTGGACGGCCGGCCCGCGGATCCGGCCGCACTGGAATCGCTCGCCGCCGTCTACGCGTACCCCGAACAGGTGAATCAGGGGCGCCCCTGGCTGCGCGCCAACATGGTGTCCGGCCTGGACGGCGGGGCCAGGCTGGACGGGCTCTCGGAGGGCCTCTCCGGCGACGCGGACAAGCGGATCTTCGGGGTGCTGCGGGCCCTGTCGGACGTGGTAGTGGTGGGCGCGGAGACGGTCCGCGCCGAGGGCTACCGGCCGGCCCGGGCGCGCCGGGAGTTCGCGGCGGCCCGGGCGGCGGCGGGCCAGGCGCCCGCCCCGGTGATCGCCGTGGTGAGCCGCTCGCTGCGGCTGGACCTGACCGCGCCGCTGTTCACCGAACCGCTGGTCAGGACGGTGGTGATCACCACCGGGGACGCCGATGCGGAGCGTCGTCGGGCGGTGGCCGAGGTGGCCGACCTGGTGCTCGCGGGCACGGGTTCGGTGGACCTGCGGGCGGGCGTGGCGGCCCTGGCCGAGCGGGGCTGGACCCGGCTGCTGACCGAGGGCGGCCCGCGTCTGCTGGGGCAGTTCGCGGCGGCCGGTCTGCTGGACGAGCTGTGCCTGTCGCTGGCCCCGCTGCTCACCGGCGGCGACGCGCCGCGCATCCTCCACGATGCCGGAATGCCGGACGTGCAGCGGATGGAGCTGGTCTCATTGATCGAGCAGAAAGGATTCCTCTTCACTCGCTACCTGCGTCACCTGGGTTCGGATGACCCCGTGACCCCCCGATCGTGATCCCGTTATGCGATGCCGGGGCCCGGGGGCCGGCCACTGGAAGGGACTCACGTGTTCAAGACGGTACTGATGATCGAAAAGGCTCTCTCCGACGCGGACGTGGAACTCGTCACCACGCTCCACGGCGAGGAGGAGGTGTCCTTCGTCGTCCTGATGCAGCCGCGCGGCAGGCAGGACGAACTGCTGCGGGCGCTCGACGACGTCGCCCTCGGCCACCTCGACAAGGTGGTCCACGAGCACGACGAGTCCGGGAACGCGCCGACGGTGGCCACCGAGTCGCTGGAGCACAGCCTGCGCCACCTGCGCACGGCCGGGGCCGGGGCGGTGGGCGAGCTGGTCGAGGAGAGGCCCCTGGAGCGGCTGCGCGCGGTCGTCGAGGAGCAGCGGGCGGACGAGGTGGTGGTGCTCACCTCCCCGCACTTCGTGGAGGAGTTCTTCCACCGCGACTGGGCCTCCCAGGCCCGGCACAAGGTGGGGGTCCCGGTGCTCAGGCTGTTCGCCAGCGACTCCTGAGCGACTCCTGGCCCGGCGCGGCGGTGGTGCAGAATCGTCCTTGCGGTCCGCCCGCGAGGACGATTCCGTCCTCCCGTCCCGTCCGCCCGCCCTGTCTGCCCCCGCCCCTACGGAGCCACGCCTTGAACGACGCCGCGCACGACCTGCACGCCCCGCACTTCATCGGCATCGGCGGCGCCGGGATGTCCGGCCTGGCGAAGATCCTCGCCGTGCGCGGGGCCAGCGTCTCCGGCAGCGACTCCAAGGAGTCCGAGACCGTCCTCGCGCTGCGTGCCCTCGGTGCCACCGTGCACGTCGGCCACGCCGCCGAGCACGTGCCGGACGGCACCAGCAGCGTGGTCGTCTCCAGCGCGATCCGCGCCGACAACCCGGAGCTGGCCGTCGCCCACGAGCGCGGCATCCCGGTGGTGCACCGCTCCGACGCGCTGGCCGCGCTGATGGGCGGCCGGCGGGCACTGGCGGTGGCCGGCACCCACGGCAAGACCACCACCACCAGCATGCTCGCCGTCGCCCTCGGCGAGCTGGGCCTGGACCCGTCCTACGCGATCGGCGGCGACCTCGACGCGCCCGGCTCCAACGCCCACCACGGCACCGGCGAGATCTTCGTCGCCGAGGCGGACGAGAGCGACCGCAGCTTCCACAAGTACGCGCCGGAGGTGGCGATCGTGCTCAACGTGGAGCTGGACCACCACGCCAACTACGCGTCGATCGAGGAGATCTACGAGTCCTTCGAGACCTTCGTCGGCCGGATCGTCCCCGGCGGCACCCTGGTGGTCTCGGCCGACCACGACGGCGCCCGCGAGCTCACCTCCCGGGTGGCCGGACGCGAGGGCCTGAACGTGGTGACGGTCGGCTCCGCCGAGGACGCCGACCTGCGGGTGCTGTCGGTGGTCGCCCGCGGCATGACCAGCGAGGTGACCGTGCTGCTGGACGGCGTCGAGCTGGCCTTCACCGTCTCGGTGCCCGGCCGGCACTACGCCCACAACGCGGTGGCCGCGCTGGCCGCCGGCGTCGCGCTGGGCGTCCCGGCCGCCGACCTGGCCAAGGCGCTCGGCGCCTACACCGGCGTGCGCCGCCGCCTCCAGCTCAAGGGCGAGGCCGCCGGCGTCCAGGTGATCGACTCCTACGCCCACCACCCCACCGAGATGGCCGCCGACCTGGAGGCGATCCGCGAGGGCCTGACCGGCGGTGGCCGGGTGCTGGTGGTCTTCCAGCCGCACCTGTTC
This sequence comes from Kitasatospora sp. NPDC054768, assembly GCF_053612025.1. Taxonomy (NCBI): domain Bacteria; kingdom Bacillati; phylum Actinomycetota; class Actinomycetes; order Kitasatosporales; family Streptomycetaceae; genus Kitasatospora; species Kitasatospora sp. NPDC054768. The sequence continues at coordinate 3,854 of NZ_JBSHBN010000221.1, read as the reverse complement.
AGCCGCACCCAGCAGCTCTCCGAGGAGATGGGCCGGGCCCTGGCGCTGGCCGACGCCTCCGTGGTGCTGGACATCTACCCGGCCCGCGAGGACCCGATCCCCGGCGTGACCAGCGAGCTGATCGTCGACGCCGCCCGCCGGGCCGGCGCCGAGGTCGCCGCCGAGCACTCCTTCGCCGCCGCTCCCGCCGTGCTGGCCGGCCTCGCCCGCCCGGGCGACCTGCTGCTCACCATGGGCGCCGGGGACGTCACCAACCTGGGCCCGGAAATCCTTCAGCACCTCGCGAACGTTGCTTCCAACGTCTGACACACGCACGCACGTACGCCGCGACCGGGAGCCGTGATGAGCTACGAGATCGAGAAGACCGAGGCCGAGTGGCGCGCCGAGCTCAGCCCCGAGGAGTACCACGTGCTCCGCGAGGCGGGCACCGAGCGCCCGTTCACCGGTGAGTACACCGACACCAAGACGGTCGGCGTCTACGGCTGCCGGGCCTGCGGGGCCGAACTGTTCAGCTCCGAGACCAAGTTCGACAGCCACTGCGGCTGGCCGTCCTACTACGCGCCGCTGGCCGGGGACCGGGTCCAGTACATCGAGGACACCTCGCTCGGCATGCGCCGGGTCGAGGTGCGCTGCGCCCGCTGCGGCGGGCACCTCGGGCACGTCTTCGAGGGCGAGGGCTACGGCACGCCGACGGACCAGCGGTACTGCATCAACAGCGTCTCGCTGACGCTGAAGCCGGCCGAGCAGGGCTGAGCGACGAACGGCAGGAGGCCCGGACACGTACGGTGTCCGGGCCTCCTGCCGTGCGGGCCTGCGTGCCCGGGCGTGCGTGCTGTCCCGGGCCCGCGTGCTGTCCGGGCGTGCGTGTCCGGGCCTACCCCTCGACCGGTGCGAAGCGGACCGGGAGGTGCATCAGCGCCCGGTGGAACGGGCCCGGGCGCCAGAGCAGGTCCTCGGCGGGGGTGGAGAGTTCGAGGTCGCTGAGGCGGCTGCCCAGCTGCTCGATGGCGGTGATCGCGATCAGCAGGGCCGGGTCCCGGGCCGGGCAGGCGTGCGGGCCGGCCGCCCAGGCCAGATGGGCGCTCTCCCCGCTGCGCAGCCCGCCGTCGTCGGTGGGCGGCGCGGCCTGGGAGTTGGCGGCCGCGTACGAGACCAGGACCAGCGTGCCCGCCTTGATCTCGCGGCCGTGGAAGGTGATGTCGTACCGCGGGTAGTGGGCCGAGAGGTTGGCCATCGGCGGCTCGTGCCAGAGCACCTCGTCGATCGCCTGGTGGGCGGTCATCGCCCCGCCGAACAGCGAGCCGGCGTAGCGGGCGTCGGTGAGCAGGCGCAGCAGGGCGTTGCCGATCAGGTTGGTGGTCGGCTCGTGCCCGGCGATCAGGGTCAGGGTGATCTGCCGGATCACCTCGTCGTCGTCCAGCCCGACCGGGTGGGTGACGTACATCGAGGTGAGGTCGTGCCGGGGCCGCGCGCGGCGCTCGGCGACCATCGCGGTGACCACCGCCAGGAGCTTCCCGTACGAGGCGCCCGCCCGCGCGGTGGACTCGATCAGCCCGGTGATCGCGTCCACCACCTCCTCGCGCTGCTCCGGCGGCACGCCGAACCAGGTGGTGAGCGCGAAGGCGGGCAGCCGGCGGGCGTACTCGGCGATCAGGTCGGCGTGCCCGACGGCGGCGAAGCGGTCGATCAGCCGGTGCGCGGTCTCGGCGACCTGGCGCTGGAGCCGGTGCGGTTCGAACAGTGCGAGGGCGTCGGTGATCACCGCCCGGTAGCGCGCGTGGGTCTCGCCGTCGCTGAACAGCGCGGTCGGGCGGTAGCCGAGCACCGGCAGCAGCGGGGAGTCCGGCGGGACGGTGCGCTGCCAGGCCCGGGAGTCCTTGGAGAAGGTGTCGGTGTCGCGCAGCAGGTCCAGTGCGGCCTGGTAGTCGGTGACCAGCAGGGCCTCGACGCCGGGCGCGACCTCGACCGGGGCGACCGCGCCGTGCCGCCGCAGCCGCTCGTAGACCAGCTGGGGGTCGGCGGCGAAGACCGGGCCGTGGATCGGGGTCGGGCGGGACTCGACGGTCACGGCTGCTCCGGGGTGGCGGGGTCCGCGGTGGCGGAGTCCGAGGTGGCGGGGGCGGCGGGCAGGGCGTCCAGGACGTGCTCGGCCAGCGCGATCAGCGCGTCCAGGCTGCTGTCGCGCTCGCGGGCGTCGCAGAGCAGCAACGGGGTCGCGGCGTGCAGGTCCAGGTGGGTGCGCAGCACCTCGACCGCGTGCTCCGGTGCGTCCGGGAAGCGGTTGACGGCGACGGCGTACGGCAGGCCCTGTTCCTCGACCATGTCCATGATCTCGAAGGAGTCGGCCAGCCGGCGGGTGTCGGCGAGCACCAGGGCGCCCACGGCGCCGCGGGCGATGTCCTGCCAGAGCGGGAAGAAGCGGCGCTGGCCGGGGGTGCCGAACAGGTAGAGCACGACGTTGCCGGGCAGGGTGAGCCGGCCGAAGTCGACGGCGACGGTGGTGGTGGCCTTCTCGGGCAGGCCGGCCAGGTCGTCCACCGGGCGGCCGGTCTCGGTCATCGCCTCCTCGGTGTGCAGGGTGGCGATCTCCGAGAGAGTGCGGATGAGGGTGGTCTTGCCGACCCCGAACGGGCCGGCCACCACCAGCTTCATCAGCGTCTGGTCCCGGTCGGGCAGGTAGCCCACCCGGCTCTGGTCTTCCGGGTCCGGCCGGGCGGCCGGGTCACCGGAGCGCACGGAGTCCAACGAGGAGCCTCTCGACGATGGAGCGGTCGGTCTGCTGGGCGCGCGGGATCGGTGCGCGGGCGCGCAGGCAGCCCGACTCGACCAGATCGGCCGCGAGGAAGACGGTGGCACTGACCGGCAGGCGCAGGTGCGCGGCGGCCTCCACCACGGTCAGCGCGCCGGGGCGCAGCAGTTCCCAGAGCCGGCGGTGTTCGGGTTCGAGCGCGGCCGGCGGGTCGGCGCGGTCGGCGAACAGCACGGTCAGCCGCTCGAAGCCCTTGGTGCCGGGGCGGCTGCGGCCGCCGGTGGCCAGGTAGGCGGGCACCATCCGCCTGCGGGGGGCGGCGGTCATGACCGGCCGTCGTCGTCCTGCCGCCGGGTCGGGCTCGCGAGCGCGCGACCGAGGGCGGCGACCTGCAGCTGCATCTGGTAGGCCACGTTGCCGAGTTGGGCGTCCGGCGAGGTGAACACGGCGAGCGAGGTGTTCTCCCCGGCGGGCACCACGATGGCGTAGCCGAGGTCGGACTCCACCACGGTCTGGGCCAGCCTGGGGCGCTCGGCGTCGGTGAACGCGGCGGTGAAGGCCCGGGCGGCGGCGTGCACGGTGGCGGTCATCGCGGCGACCCGCTCGGCCGAGGCGCGCTCCAGGCCGCCCGAGGCGCCCTCGACCAGGCCGTCCCCGGTGGCGATGACCGCGTGCAGCACCCCCGGCAGCTCCAGCAACGGGGTCAGCACCCACGAGATCTCGTCGGTGGTGGTCGGGCTGGGCGTGCTGCTCACTGCTCGGCTCCTTCTAAGGTCTGACCGGTGCTCTGGTCACCGGGATCGTGGCCGACGGTGGTGTCGCCGGGGTCGTGGCCGACGGTGGTGCCGCCGGGGGCGGCGGGGGTGCCGGTGGCGCCGGTCTCCTCGCGGGCGGCCCGGGCCACGGCGGCCCGGCCGGAGTCGGTGCCCTGCTGCAGCGCCTGCCAGTGGGCGGCGGCCTGCTCGGGGGTGCGGTCGGACGCCGGGGCGCGGTCGGATACCGGGGCGCGGTCGGACGCCGCGGCGCGAACGGGGACGGGCCTCGCGCCGGGCGGCTGCTCGGCGGCCAGCGGACGGCGGCGCCGCCGGGTGGGCAGGCCGGTGCC
>NZ_JBSHBN010000220.1:0-12585 GCF_053612025.1 Kitasatospora sp. NPDC054768 | reverse complement strand
CGGTTCGGCGCCCTTGCGGTTGTCCTCTCCGTTCCGCTCTGTTCGATGTGCGGGTTCATGACGCGTGCGGGTTCGTCACGTGTGCGGGTTCGTCACGTGTGCGGGCAGCGGGGCCCGGCCCGACCGACCGGACCCCGCCCGCCGTCAGCCGCGGCGGACGCCCGTCCTCCGCCGCAGCACGGCACCCGCGCCCACCAGCGCGGTGGCCCCCAGGGCGGCCGCCGCCGTCACGGCCGGCAGCTCCGAACCGCCGCCCGGGGCCTGCGGGGCCTGCGCCACGGCGGCGAGTTCCGGCGCGGCGTCCACCTGGTAGCCGCCGCCCTCGCCCGACCGGTCGTACGCCGAGCCGGGCAGCTTGTCCCCGTACCGCTGGTGCACCAGCTGCTGGTACGCGGCCAGGGTGACCCCGCCGGCGCCCACCGAGCGCCGGGCCTCGTCGTCCAGCGGCAGCACCCGGCCGTCGCGCAGCACGTACCAGGCGTTGACCTGCGGCTCGCGGAAGGCGGTGCCGCCGCCGCTGCCCGCCGCCTTCGCCGCGTAGTCGCTCTCGTCACCGCCGGAGGCGATGTTGACGACCTTCCAGGCCTCGCCCTGCCGCACGGTCCAGACCGAGGCACTCTGCCCGTCCGCCGCGACCACCTTGCTGGCGGTGAACTCGGCCTTCGCCACCGGTGCGCCCGGGGTGCCGGCCACGAAGCCCGGGTCCAGCAGGTACACCGGCACCGTGTCACCGGCCAGCCGCGGCGCGGCCTCGCTCGCCGCCCGGGCCTCCTCGGCGGCGCCGATGGTCAGCTGCCGGGTCGGCGGGACGCCCTTGCGGGCGAAGAAGTGGCCGACCTTGTCGAGGACGGCCGCGTCCTGGACGGCGCTGCGGGCCTGCGCCAGCTCGGCGGCGGGCACCGGGGCCGGGGCGGACGGGGAGTCCGCGTGCGCGGCCGGGGCGAGCGCCAGCGCGAGACCGGCGGTGAGCAGGACGGTGACGGCGGCCGTGGAGGCGGCGGAGGTGACGGCCCGACGGCGGCTCTTGATCTCGGTCATGGTCGCCCTCACGCGCCGATCCGGTACAGGGAGTGGGTCCACGAGAACGTGTCGTTGTTCACGTAGTACTGGTAATCCGCCCAGTTGTAGCGGTAGTTGGAGGGCCATGGGTCGCCCCAGTAGACCCAGTTGCTCCCGGTGTCGTAGCCGTACAGGACGTGCATGTGGCCGCCGCCCGAGCTCCACTGGATGCGCGTCTCGATCGGGCGGTTGGCGTTCACCTCGGACTGCACGGTGCCGTAGTTCAGGTACCCGTTGACGTACGAGCCCGGGTTGATGCCGACCCAGCTCAGCCCGTTCTGCACATCGCCCAGCGTGGCCTGGCTGTTGGGGCAGCTGGAGTTGACGGAGCGGCCGAACGCGGCGTTGCAGAACTGGTTCTGGCTGTAGTTGTAGCCGAACCAGGTGGCGATGGTGTTCCCGCTCGCCGCCCAGCACCAGTTGGTCTGCTGTTGCTGCTGCATGGTGATGTTGAGCTTCTTGTAGGTGCCGGCCAGGTCGGCCGTGCTGCCGGGCGCGGCGGCCTGGCGGACCTGGTGCGCGGCCCGGTCCTGGGCCCGGTCCTGGGCCTGGGCCCGGTACTGGGCCGGCTGCCCGGCCGGGGCGGCGGCGATCGCGGGTGCGGCCATCGCGGCGGTGAGCGCCGGGCCCAGCACGCCGAGGGTGAGCAGCGAGACCGCACGGCGCAGCCGTATCCGTGGAACTGGCATGGGGGAATGCCTCCTTGCACGAGTGGAGCGAGGGGCTGTGTGGGGGCGCGGTCCGGATCGCGCCCCGAGCATCGCGCCTCGTCAGGTACGGGTCAACGGGCCTCGGTGCGGCCCGGACCGGGATGTGAACGGGCCGGCGCGGATGTGAACGACGCCCCGGGAACCCCCGCGCAGCAGGCCCGGACCGGTGACAAACCGCCGCATCGATGTGAATATTCACGGTCAAACGGCGGCCCGTCCCAGCCGTCGGCGCCGGACCGCCCGCATGCCCGCACGCCCGCACGCCCGCACGCCCGCACGCCCGCACGCCCGCACGCCCGCCCCAGGAGGCTGCCATCCACAGGAGCGACCCAGCCGACCTCGCCGCCGCCCTGCGCACGGGCCCCTTCCACCTCGCCCTGCGCACCGCGATCTCCGCCCGGGGACTCGCCCTGCACCGCATCCGCCGACACCTCGCCCTGCGCGGCGTCAACGTCGGCCTCACCAGCCTCAGTTACTGGCAGCAGGGCCACCGCCGCCCGGAACGCGCCGAGTCACTGCGCGCCGTCGCCGCCCTGGAGGACGTCCTCGACCTGCCCGAGCACTCCCTGACCCGGCTGCTCGGCCCCCGTCGCGCCGCCGGCCCCGCACCGGCCGGCCCGCCGGTGCGCCCCTACCGCGACCTCATCTCACCGGCCGTGGCCGTCGACGGACTGCTCGCCACCCTCGCCGGCCCGCGCGACACCGGGCTGCACACCATCACCCACATCGAGCGCATCCGGGTCGGCCCCGACCGCCGGATCGCCCGCCGCGACTCCCAGCACGCCCTGCGCGCCCACCGCGACGGCATCGACCGCTACCTCGCCCTCTACCAGGGCGACCCGGGCAGCGACATCACCCGCGTCGGCGTCCGCGCCGAGGAGAACTGCCGCCCCGGCCGCATCCGCCGCGACCAGGCCCACCACCTGCTCGCCGCCGAACTCCTCCTCGACCGCCGCCTGCGCACCGGCGACACCCACCTGCTCGGCTACGGCTTCGACGACTCCCCCTCGCCCGACCCCAGCTGCGAGTACGTCCGCGGCTTCAACTCCGGCGCCGGTCAGTACGTCCTCCAGATCACCTTCCACCCCGCCGCCCTCCCCGTCCGCTGCCACCGCTTCGCCCTCCACTCCCCCGGCGCCGCCCCGTACGAGACCGAGGAGCTCACCCTCGACGGGCACCACTGCGTCCACCTGGTGGCGACGGCGGTGCGGCCGTGCCTGCTGGGGATCCGCTGGGACTGGGAGTGAGGGGCGGCCGGACCGGTGCCCGGCCAGGGGCCGCGCGACCGGGCACCGGCACCGGCTACGCCCGGCGGAAGTCCATGATCAGGGAGTCCTCCACCGGCAAGTAGCCGATCTGCTGGTAGATGGAGTTGCTGGTCGGATTGGCGAGGTCGGTGTAGAGCAGGACCTCGGTGGCGCCGCGGGAGAGAAGGTGGGCCGAGACGGCGGCGGTGACGGCGGTGCCGTAGCCGCGGCCGCGGCTCTCGACGGGGGTGTAGACCGGGCCGATGCGGGACATCCCGGCGAGGATCGGGCTGCTGCCCGCCAGGGCGACCGGGCGGCCGACGTCCTCCCACAGGTGCAGGCAGCCGCTCGCGGTCCGCTCGTCCACCGCCCGCGGGACGTCGGGGACGTCGACCCCCGCCTCGGCCAGGAACTCCTCGTACCAGCGGATCGCCCGCTCGCGGTCGGCCGGTTCGGCCAGCCGGTGGCGGCCCGCGGGCGGGCGCGGCGGGTCGGTCAACTCGCCGAGCCGGTAGAGCCGTTCGTCGAAGCGGACGGCCTGCTCGGTGCCGGTCGCCGCCGTCCACGCGGCGGCGAAGGCGCGGACCGCTTCGGCACCCCCGCCGACCCCGGTCACCGTGGTGAACCCGGAGCCGGCGGCGGCCAGGTCGACCGCCAGCTCGGCGGCCGCGGCCGGCGGCATGAAGGAGAGCCTGGGGTCGAACGGCGGCGTCTGGAGGAAGGCCCCGGCGACCGGACCGTCCTCCTCGGCCCGCCACCAGCCGAAGACCGGCGGCTCACCGAACACCGTCAGGCCGGACGCGGCCAGCCGGTGCGCGATGGTGAGCAGGACGGTGTTCTCGGCGGGGCGGGTGGCCAGGAAGGCGCCCGCCTGGTCGCGGAACTCGTCGAGGGAGGTGCTGAAAGTCCAGGTCATGGCCCATGGTGGACCGCCCGGGGCCGGTTCGCCAGCGATTTCGCGGCCGCCGCCGGGGCTCCCGCTACTCGACCGCCACGCCCAGCTTCCCGGCCAGCGCCGCCGGATCGGTGGTCGGGGCGTCGCAGGCGAAGTGCCGGCAGACGTACGCCGCGGGCGCCCCGCCGACCAGCGGCCGGTCGGCCAGCAGCGGCACCTCGGGCTCCCCGGGCGCGCCGACCGCGACCACGGCCCCCGGCGCCGTCCCGAGCAGCGCGGCCCGTCGCAGCGCCGCGGTGGCCGGATCGCCGTCCGGGCCGACCACGGCGACCTCGCGCGGCCCGTCGAGCAGCGCCTCGGCGACGGCGAGGCCCCAGCCGATGAACCGCGGCGCCCGGCCGGCGAGCGCGCCGACCACGCCGAGGGCCCGCTCGGCGGCCGTGCGGTGCCGGTCGGAGCCGGTGTACGCGGCGTACGTGAGCAGGGCGCCGGCGGCGGCCGTCCAGCCGGACGGGGTGGCGTTGTCGGTCGGGTCCTGCGGGCGGCGGATCAGTTCCTCGGCGTCGTCGGCGGTGTCGTAGAGCGCGCCGGAGGCCTCGTCGGTGAAGTGCTTGAGCACGGTGTCGAGCAGGCCGCCCGCCAGCTGGAGCCAGGAGGACTCGCCGGTGACGGCGTACAGCGCGAGGAAGCCCTCGGCGGTGTCCGCGTAGTCCTCCAGCACGCCGGCGTTGGCACCGGCCCGGCCGTCCCGGGAGGTGCGCAGCAGCCGGCCGTCCGGGGTGAGGTGAACGGCGAGCAGCAGGTCGGCGGCGCGTTCGGCGGCCTCGACCAGGTCGGGGCGGTCCAGCAGCGCGCCGGTCTCGGCGAGCGCGGCGACGGCCAGGCCGTTCCAGGCGGCGACCACCTTGTCGTCCCGGGCCGGGGCCGGGCGGGCCCCCCGGGCCTCGGCCATCCGCGACCGGATCGCCTCGTACTCGGCGAAGTCCTCCGGGTCGGAGAGGAGTTGGAGCACCGAGGTGCCGTGCTCGAAGGTGCCCTCGGCGGTGACGGTGAACAGCCGGGCGGCGGTGGCCGCGTCGGCGGGGCCGAGCAGGTCGACCAACTGGCCGGGCTCCCACACGTAGTAGGCGCCCTCGGCGGACTGCCCGGTCTCCTCGTCGAGGCTGTCGGCGTCCAACGCGGAAGCGAACGCGCCCTCGGGCGTGCGGAGTTCGCGCAGCAGGAAGTCCGCGGTGGACAACGCGACCCGGCGGGCGAGGGGCGAGCCGGTGGCCCGCCACAGGTGCAGGTAGGCGCGCAGCAACAGGGCGTTGTCGTACAGCATCTTCTCGAAGTGCGGCACCACCCAGCCGGCGTCCACCGCGTACCGGGCGAAGCCGCCGCCGAGCTGGTCGTGGATGCCGCCGCGGGCCATCGCCCCGCCGGTGCGCACGGCCATCTCCAGCGCCGCCTCCGAACCGGTCCTGGCGTGGTGGCGCAACAGGAACTCCAGCACCATGGCCGGCGGGAACTTGGGCGCGCCGCCGAAGCCGCCCCGGCTCTGGTCGAAGTCCCGGCTGAGACTCACCAGCGCCTGGTGCAGGTCCGCCTCGCCGGGCGGGTTGTGGGCGCCGGCCGAGTAGACGGCGGCCCGCTCGGCCAGATCGGCCCGGATCCGCCCGGCGACCTGCCCGACCTCCTCCCGGCGGTCCCGCCAGGCGGCCTCCACGCCCTCCAGCACCTGCCGGAACGACGGCATCCCGTGCCGGGGCTGCGGCGGGAAGTAGGTACCGAAGTAGAACGGCTCCTTGTCGGGGGTGAGGAACACCGTCATCGGCCAGCCGCCCTGCCCGGTCGCGGCCTGCACCGCCTCCATGTACACGGCGTCGACGTCCGGCCGCTCCTCCCGGTCCACCTTGACCGGCACGAACCGCTCGTTGAGGTACTCGGCGAGCCCGGCGTCCTCGAAGCTCTCGTGCGCCATGACATGGCACCAGTGGCAGGCCGCGTAACCGACGGACAGCAGCACCGGCACGCCGCGGCGCTCCGCCTCCGCGAAGGCCTCGGGGCCCCAGGGCCACCAGTCGACGGGGTTGTCGGCGTGCTGGAGCAGGTACGGCGAGGTCGCGTCCGCGAGACGGTTCGGCATGCGTCCATCCTCGCGCATCCGGCGCTCGGCGCGCGGCAGGTCAGGCCGGTCCGGACCAGTAACTGATCCCGAGATTGGCGTCGAAGGTGCGCATCCGTCCGAGCACCTGGTCGGGGGTCGGGCCGAGGAGCTCGTCGACGATGCGGCCGTCGGCGAGGAAGACGACACGGTCGGCGTACGAGGCCGCGACCGGGTCGTGGGTGACCATCACGACGGTCTGGCCGAGCTCCCGGACGCACCGGCGCAGCAGCGCGAGGATCTCGGCGGCGGAGCGGGAGTCCAGGTTGCCGGTCGGTTCGTCGGCGAAGACGATCCGGGGCCGGCCGGCCAGCGCCCGGACGCAGGCGACGCGCTGCTGCTGCCCGCCGGAGAGCTGGGCCGGGCGGTGGCCGAGCCGGGCGCCGAGGCCGGCCGCCTCGACCAGGGTGCGCAGCCACTGCTGGTCGGGGGTGCGGCCGGCCAGGGTCAGCGGCAGGGTGATGTTCTCCGACACCGTCAGGGTGGGGATCAGGTGGAAGGCCTGGAAGACGAAGCCCACATAATCACGGCGGAGCCTGGTCAGTTGGCCGTCGCTCAGCCGGGTGAGGTCCACGTCGCCGATCCGGGCCGCGCCCGAGGTGCAGGACTCCAGCCCGGCGAGGCACTGGAGCAGGGTGGACTTGCCGGAACCGGACGGGCCCATGATCGCCGCGAACTCCCCCTCCCGGAAGGCCACCGAGACCCGCTCCAGCGCCACCACCCGGGCGTCTCCCGACCCGTGCACCTTGGTCAGGTCGACGGCCGCCGCGGCGGCCGGGGCGTGGTTCGCGGCGGCGCGGGGCGGGCCTCCGGGACGGGACGGGCCTCCCGCGAGGGAGTGGGGCTCGGTCATCGGTGGTGCTCTCCTCGGCTGGACACGGGCGAAGGTCAGGACTGGGGTCTGGGCCGGGGGCCGGACGGACCGGCGGGCGGGCCGGCGGGCAGGCCGGCGGGCGGCACCAGGCCGGTGCCGGCGCCCAGCAGGGCGAGGGAGCGGACCGCGAGCTCCCGCCCGGCCGCGGCCGGGCGGCCCTGGTGGCCGCCGCTGTCGTGGTGGTCGAGCAGGACCGGCGCGGCCCCGGTGCCGGCCCGTCCGAGCGCCGCGCAGAGCTTCCAGGCGTGCCAGGGCGGTACCCGCGCGTCGTTCGCCCCGGTAGCGAACAGCACCGCCGGGTACGCCGTCCCGGGCACCACCCGGTGGTACGGGGAGTAGTCGAGCAGCGCCCGCAGCGCCTGCGGGTCGGCCGGATCGCCGTACTCCTCCGCCCAGAGCCGGCCGAGGCCGCCGACCTGGTAGCGCGCCAGGTCGGTCAGCGGGGCCGCGCACACCGCGGCGGACAGCAGACCGGGCTCCCGGGTGAGCGCGGCGGCGACCACCAGGGCCCCGTTGCTGGCGGCCAGCGCGCCCAGCCCGCCGGCCGGGGCCTCGCCGCGTTCGACCAGCATCGCGGCGGCGGCCCGGAAGTCGTCCACGGTGGCGCTCTTGCCGGCGCCCCGGCCGGCGGCCGCCCAGGCGGGGCCGAGTTCGCCGCCGCCGCGCGCGTGCACCCAGGCGATCCGGCCGCCGGCCCGCAGCCAGGCCTCCAGGGCCGGGTCCCAGGCGGGTTCCAGGGGGAGGCCGAAGCCCCCGTAGACGGTGAGCAGGGTGGGTGCGGGGCGGCCGCGGTCCTGCGGCCCGGGGTCGCAGACCGTCACCGGGACGGGCGCGCCGTCCCGGCCGGCGGCGGTGAGCGTGCGCAGCGCGGCGCGGCGCTCGGGGGGTTCGACCGGGCCCGAGCCGTCCAGGCTCCTGGTCCAGGTGCCGTACCGGGGGTCGTCGGCGAGCAGCCAGACCGACCCGCCGACCCGCCCGTGCCGGTCGTACGGGGTGGCGCCGAGGCGCAGCCGGGCGGGCCAGTGCAGTGCGGTGGCACGGCCGCCCGGCGCACCGCCCGCCGCCTCTCCCGGTGCCCCCTCCGCCGCCCCGCCCGGCCGGTGCACGTCGAGCCGGTGGGTGGTCCCCAGCCGGCGGAGCAGCGCCAGGCCGGGCCTCCGGCCGGGGCCGAGCACCCGCACGGCGGTGACCGGGCCCGCGGGCGCTTCACCGGCGACGGGCGATTCGCCGGCAGCGGGCGGCCCGCCGACGGCGAGCGGCGCGACGAGCGGCACGGGCCGGCCGGTGGCGCCCCGGGCCAGCTCGTCCAGGTCCAGCGCGAGCAGCTCGTCGCCGGCGAGGAAGCAGACGGTCTCGTTCAGGTCCAGGGCGGTGACCCGCCGGCCGTCGAGGTCGAGCGGCTGCCAGTCGGGCACCGCCCGGCCGGTCCACCGGGTGGCCCACCAGCGCACCGGGCCGGACGGCTGCGGGCGGGTGCGCAGCAGCAGGTTCCCGCCCGGTCCGCCGTGGAGGGTGAGCCGGACCGGGCCGGGCACCGGCAGGGCGAGCCGACGGGCGGGGCCGTCGGCCGGGTGGCGGGCCACCAGGGTGTGCTCGGTGCGGGTGCCGGCGGTGTACACCAGCGCCTCGCCGGTGAAGGCCACGGTCGCGTACGGGGCCGCGTCGGGCAGGTGGCGGGGCCGGTCGCCCGGGTGGGTGGGGAGCAGGTGCAGGCCGCCGGTCTCCGCTCCGTCCCGGTGCAGCTGGACGGCGATGAACCGGCCGTGCGGCTCGGGCTGCCAGCCGGCGATCCGGTCGCCGGGGCCGATGAGGCCCTCGGTCGGTGTCCGGCGGGTGCCGTCGGGGTGCCGGACGGTCAGGACGTCGCCGTCCGGGCCGCGTTCGTGGCGGAAGAGCAGGCCGCCGGCCTCGGCGGGCGGGGTGGGCGTCCGGTCGGGCGCCTCCCGTTCCACCCGGTCGAGCAGGGCGGCCCAGGCGGGCTCGTCGGAGCGCTGCGGGCGGGTGGCCAACAGGCGCCGCTGATCGGCGAGCCAGGCCCGGGTGCGCGGGGCGTCCGCGTCCTCCAGCCAGCGGTACGGGTCCGCCGGCGCGGGGTGCGCCGCCCGGTGGTCGAGGTCAGCCATGGACGGCCTCCGCGGGGTTGTCGCTCCGTCGTTCCGGGTCGCCTCCCGGCCCGGCGGGGCCGGGGGGCCGGTAGCCGGACCGGCCCGCGGTGGCGGCCGTCCCGACCACGGCGAGGACCACCACGATCACGGCCGCGCCGGCCACCGTGCCGGTCAGTCCGAACGCGTGGGCGCACAGGCCGGCCAGGGTCGGCCCGGCGGGCGCGACCAGCTGGGCGAGGAAGCCGATGCCGCTGTGCACCCGGCCCTGCAGACCCGGTGGGGTCACCTCCATCTGGGTGACCGCGATCAGCACGGTGACCACCGGCCCGGCGGCCGCGGCGAGGGCCAGTGGCAGGACCGCCGCCCAGTGCCCCTGGGCCAGGGTGAAACCGGGCAGGGCGAGCGCGACCGCGGCGGTGCCGAGGGCGATGCCCCGGGCGGGCGGCAGCCGCCGGGCCAGGGCCGGCGCGAGCAGCGATCCGGCCAGCCCGCCGGTGCCCAGGGCCGCGGTCAGCACCCCGATGTGCAGGGCGCCCCCGCCGGAGGCGACCACCACGATCAGCAGCCCGTTGAACACCAGGTTGAGCACGGCCGCGTTGACCACCGCGTAGCGCAGGAAGGGCACCCGCCAGATGAACCGGACGCCTTCGGCCAGCGCGGCCCGGACTCCGGGCGCGGCGGGCTCGTCCTCGGGGCGCTCCCGCCTTCCCCCGGGCAGCAGGGCCACGCAGCAGACGGCTGCCAGGTAGCTGCCGGCGTCGACGGCGAACACCCAGGACGGGTGGACGGCCAGCAGCGCGCCGCCGGCCAGCGGGCCGGCGGTCGTCGCGACGGCCGCCCTGCTCTGCAACAGGCCGACCGCGCGGGGGAGGTGCTCGGGCCGCACGAAGCACCGCACCACGACGTTCTCGACGGGCGCCAGGGTGCTGCCCACCGCGCCGAGCAGCAGGGCGGCGACCAGCAGCGCCCACAGCGGTGGCGTGCCGCCGGCGGCCGACAGGGCCAGCACGGCCAGCACGGCCGCGCCGGCCGCGTTGCCGAGCAGCAGCACGGTCCGCCGCTCGCAGCGGTCGGCGAGGACGCCGGCCGGCAGCCGGGCCAGCAGCACCCCGACGGAGAGCGCCGTGCCGGCCAGTCCGGCCTGCCGGACGTCGCCGCCGGCCCGCAGCGCGACCACCGGGAGGGCGATCACCGAGGCGGCCGTCCCCAGGGCCGAGGCGGACTCGCCGCCGTAGAGCAGCCAGAACGACCGCCCCAGCCCCCCGACGGCCGCCGCGCTCACGCCGACCCCGTCGCGAACTGGCTCCGGATGCCGCGCAACGGACGGGCCGCCAGCGCCGCCGGGACGGCGGTGGCGGCCAGCACCCCGAGCAGCACGCCGACCGTCCACGGCACGTCCAGGGCGGGCAGCACCCCCTGTCCGACGGCCCCGGCCAGCGGCACCAGGCAGATCCCGGCCGTCGCCACCGCGAGGACCGTCCCGACCAGCGCCGAGGCCAGCACCTCGTACACCACGCAGCGCAGCAGCTGCCCGCGGCCGAGGCCGAGGGCCCGCAGGTGGGCGCGCTGGGAGCGGCGGTCCCGCTGGGCGATGGCGCAGGTGTTGGCGACGGCGAGCAGCGCGTACCCGCCCACCACGGAGACGATCAGCCGGGAGGCCATGTCGTCCTGCACGTTGCGCGGCCGCAGGTGGGCCAGGTAGTCGGCCCGCGCGGCGAGCCGCTGGCCGGGCCGGAGCTCCCAGGCGCTCGGGTCACCGCGGAGCAGCACCCGGTCGGCGTACGGGGCCGGGGTGTGCGCGAGGGCGAGGTCGGCGGGGAGGACGTAGGAGGGGAAGGCCAGATCCCGCTGGTAGACGGCGACGAGCCGCAGCTGCGCCGCCTGCCCGTCGGCGAGCGTGAAGGTGACGACCTGGCCGAGATTCCAGTGGTGCGAGGTGGCCTCGGTGCTGCCGGCGGCGAACGTACCGGGCGCCAACTCGTCCAGCCGGCCCTGCTGTTCACCGAGGTCCAGGACACTCCGCAGGGCCGCCCCGTCGACGCCCCAGGCGCGGGTGGGCTTGGGCTTGTTGTCGTAGAAGCTGGGCGGCGCGGTCACCCGGGTGGCGATCGGCGCGACGGTGCTCCCGCCGGGCAGGCCGGCGGGCCGGGCGGGCAACTGGTTGCCCGGCTCGGCCGTCACCACCGCGTCGGCCCGCAGCGCCTGCTCGGTCTGCTGCTGCACGGCGGCCCCGATGGTCGCCCCCGAGCCGAGCAGGCAGACCACGGTGCCGACGGCCAGCAGGACGGGCACCGCGATCGCGGTCGTCCGGGCGGGCGCGGCCCGCAGCCCGGCGGCGGCGATCCGGCCGGCCTTCCGGTCCAGCCGCAGCACCGCGCAGCAGGGGCCGACGAGCAGCGGCACGAACCAGGGCGCGAGCACCGCGAGCGTGGGGATGACGACCGTGGCCAGGCCCATCACCATCGCGCCCTGGAGCACCGGCGGCAGGTCCATCGCGACCATCAGGGCCACGAGCGGACCGCAGAGCAGGAGGACCATGGCGATGCCCGCCACCAGCCGGCCGACGTTGCGGCGGGGCGGGGCCAGGGCCAGTGACTGGTCCTTGAGGAGGTCGATCGGCTGGACCCGGCCGGCCGCCAGCACGCTGGCCAGCGCGGCCAGCACCGCGACCGCGCAGGTGCCGAGGCAGGCGCCGGCCGCGATCGCCCAGGTCTGCCCGGCGGAGGGCAGGTCGACCGCGGCGGGGAACAGCTCGCGCTCGATCAGCAGGCGACGGCCGAACCCGGCCGCCGGGACCGTCCCGGCCACCGCGGCGACGGCGGAGGGGGCCAGCGCGACCAGCGCGACGTCCGCGACGACCAGGGCCCGCAGCCGGCCGGCCGTCACCCCGAGGGCGCGCAGCACGGCGAACTGCCCGAGCCGCTGGTTGGTCCAGAGCGCGACCGTCGACCCCGTCACCAGCACCGCCGACATCAGCAGCAGCGTCAGCAGCAGGCCCAGCAGGCTCTGCGCGTCCTTGGCCGCCGCCCCGGCCGCCGAACCCTCCGGGTAGGACGGGCCGCTGACCGCCGCGAGCAGCAGTAGGCAGGCGCCCACGCCGGTGGCGGTGAGCGCGCAGGCGACCGCGACACCTATGACCCGCCCCGGGTACGCCCGTACCTCGGCGACGCACAGTCGCAGCGCGCCGAGCGGTCCGCTCGGTCGGGTAGTCGGTTCCGATGCCACGGCCACGGTTATCTCACCCCAAAACGGTAAATAGGATGCAGAGTTGGGGAAGGCCGCATGTGCCGCGGCCTTCCCCACCTGCCATCCGGTACTGCCGGACCCCGAGGGTCAGCAGCTGAACAGGCTGTACGAGCTGAACGGGGCGTCGACGACGATCTCCTCGTCGAGCTCCTGAAGCGCCAGAATGTCGGCCATCACAATCACCTCCTCCTCACCGTCTCGCCGGAACACGGCACCGGGGTGCCGGGATCAGCAGCTCCAGTAGCTGAGCGAGCTGAACGGGGCGTCGACGACGATCTCCTCGTCGAGCTCCTGAAGCGCCAG
>NZ_JBSHBN010000219.1:0-12881 GCF_053612025.1 Kitasatospora sp. NPDC054768 | reverse complement strand
CCCTCAGGTGTCCGGGGCCCACTGCCGTACCGGGTCCACTGCCGTACGGGGGCTCAGCGCCGTACGGGGCTCAGTGCCGTACGGGGCTCAGTGCCGTACGGGGCTCAGTGCCGTACGGGGCTCAGTGCCGGGCCGGGCTCACTCCTCGCCGGCCAGCGTCATCCCGGCCAGCTTCACCGAGGCGAACACCGTCGCCGCGACGGTGACCACCAGCAGCAGCGGCACCGCCGCCGCGAGCGAGACGTCGGAGCTGATCGCGTTCTGCCCGGCGACCGCCTCGGCCACCGAGCGGCCCCACTGCTGGATGCTCAGCGTGCGGGCGCCCTCGACGAAGTTGCCGACCGTCGACTCCCAGATCAGGGCGTACGCGAGCCCGGCCACCACCGCGTGCCGGGTGACCACGCCGAGCAGCAGGAACAGCGCGCTGTACGCGGCGCCGGCGACCAGCACCGCCACGGTGTAGCCGAGCGCCACGCCGTCCTGGGTGCCGACCAGCAGCAGCCCGGCCAGCAGCGTCGGGACGACCGAGAACAGCCAGGTGACGCCGATCGCGACGACCAGCTTGGTGGTGACGATCCGCCACCGGGGCAGCGGCTTGGCGAGCAGGTAGACGATCGAGCCGTCGTCGATCTCGTTGGCGATCACCCCGGTGCCGACGACCAGCCCGAGGATCGGGATCAGGGTGCCGAGGCCGAGGGCCCCGAGGATGTTGCCGGCCGTCTCGTGGGGGTCGGCGCTGGACACACTGGCGATGGCCGCGACGATCAGCAGCAGGGCGGGGACCACCAGCAGCAGCAGGCCACGACGGCGGCCCAGCAGCCCGCGCAGGGTCAGCCTGGCGACGGTGGGGTTCATGGTCGGTCCGCCCCTTCCTGGGCAACGACGGTTCTGGCGGCGGCGCTCACGTGCCCGCTCATGCGGAGACCAGGTAGGAGAAGACGCTCTCCAGCGATTCGTCCGCCGGGGAGACGGTGTACAGCCGGATGCCGGCCTCCCGGGCGACCCTGGGCAGCAGGGTGGTGAAGCCCTGGAAGTGCACCGCTTCGATCCGCAGCGCCCGCTCCCGCTCGTCCACCTCGATGCCGGTGGTCGAGCCGTCGGCGATCAGCGCGGCGGCGAGCCGGCGGTCATCGCTGGAGCGGACCAGGTAGCGGTGCGGGCGGTCGGTCATCAGTCGGCGGATCTTGCGGAAGTCGCCCGAGGCGGCGTGCCGTCCGGCGACCACCACCTCGATGTGCCGGGCCAGCTGCTCGACCTCCTCCAGGATGTGGGAGGAGAACAGCACGGTCCGGCCGTCCGCGCCGAAGCGGCGCAGCAGGTCCATCAGCTGGAGCCGCTGGCGCGGGTCCATGCCGTTGAAGGGCTCGTCGAGCAGCAGGACGGACGGGTCGTGGACCAGTGCGGAGGCCATCTTGACCCGCTGCTTCATGCCCTTGGAGTAGGTGCCGGTGCGGCGGTCCTTGGCGTAGGCCATCTCCACCAGGTCCAGCGCCCGGCCGGCGGCGGCGCCCGGCTGGGGCAGGCCGTGCAGTTCGGCGTTGGCGAGGACGAACTCCCAGCCGGTCAGGTAGTCGTACATCGACTCCCGCTCGGGCACCAGGCCGATCTGCCGGTACACCTGCTGGTTGCGCCAGATCGGCGCGCCGTCCAGGGTGACGGAGCCGCTGGAGGGGGCCAGGAAGCCGCTCATCATGTGGATGAGGGTGGACTTGCCCGCCCCGTTGGGGCCGAGCAGGCCGGTGATGCCGGGGCCGATGGACATGGTGATGTCGTTGACCGCGACCACGTTCCCGAACCAGCGGGAGACCTTGTCGATGCTGATGGTGGCCATGCCGCCCTCTCAGACACTGCAGTTGAATTAGACACGGCGGTAGCGGCGCAGCAGCAGCCGGTACGAGCCGACCACCATGGCCACCGCGACGAGCGCGAACACGGCGAGGCCCAGGCCGCCCGGCGCGTGCCGGCGGTCGAATCCCTCACCGAGGCCGAACAGTTCGTTGACCAGGGACTCCACCAGGTCGGTGGGCGAGATCAGCGACATCCACTGCGCGGTGTCGGAGCCGGTCGTGCTGGGGTTGCTGATCCCGACCGCGGCGGCGCCCAGGGCGGCGCTGACCGCCAGGTAGCCCATGATGGCGGCCACCCCGAAGCCGCGGCGCGGGGTGGCGGCCGCGATCACCAGGGCGACCGAGGTCGGCACCAGCGCGTACAGGACGGCCGCGACCAGGCCGTACAGGAAGTGCCCGGTGTTGTGCCCGAAGTCCATCCCGCCGAGCAGCGCGCCGATGTACAGCACCAGCAACGGGGCCGCCATCAGCAGCAGTTGGGCGCAGACCATGGCGCCGAACTTGGCCCGGACGTAGTCGGTGCGGGTGATCGGGCGGGAGAAGTAGAGCGGGACGGTCTGGTAGCGCAGGTCCCGGGAGAGCAGTACCGGCGCCTGGGAGGCGAGGAAGACCGAGACCACCAGGCTGAGCATGGAGAGGTAGCCGGCGTACTCGACCGGCAGTTCCTCGCGCTTCATCACGACCGAGAGCGCCACCATGATCAGCGCGGGTACGGTCACCACGCCCAGCACCAGCATCGGCAGCACCTTGGACTTGCCGGAGCGGCCGAGGCCGTACGCGGCGCGCAGGCTCTGGGTGAAGAGCGCGCGGGTCGCGTAGGAACGGCCGAGCCGGGGGCCGGTGTAGCCGCGGTAGCCGATGTCGTGGATGACGCCGGTGTCGGCGGACCTGGTCTCAGGAGGCAGCGCCATCGTTCGTCCCTCCCTTGCTCTGCTCGGTGTCCTGGGAGTCGGTGAAGAGTTCGGCGACCCGGTGCCGGCGCTGTTCCAACCGGACCAGGCCGAGGCCCAGTTCGGCGACGGCGTCGCGGATGGTGTCGTACGTCGACTCGTCGGCCAGCCGGACCAGCAGCTGGTGCGAACCCTCGGACTGGACGGACAGGCCGACCGCGGCGAGCCGCTCGCGGACCGCCGGGCCCGGCTCCAGGCCGTGGTCCTCCGAGTGGTCGCCGACCTCGACCGCGAGGACGGCCGTCGCCTCGGTGAAGGAGGCGGTGGAGGAGGAGCGCAGCAGCTTGCCGCCGTCGATCACGACCAGGTGGTCGCAGGTCCGCTCCAGCTCGCCGAGCAGGTGGGTGGTGACCAGCACCGAGATGCCGAAGTCGGTGTGCACCCGGCGGATCAGCCCCAGCATCTCGTCCCGGCCGGCCGGGTCGAGGCCGTTGGTCGGCTCGTCCAGCAGCACCAGCTTCGGGTCGTGCACCAGCGCCTGGGCGAGCTTGACCCGCTGCTTCATGCCGGTCGAGTAGCCGCCCATCGGGCGGTACCGCTCCTCGTAGAGGCCGACGTGCCGCAGGGTGTCCGCGGTGCGCTCACGGGCGGCGGTGGCGGGCAGGCCCGCCATCCGGGCCATGTGCACCACGAACTCGGTCGCGGAGACGTCCGGTGGCAGGCAGTCGTGCTCGGGCATGTAGCCGACCTGCGCGCGGATCTCGGACCCCTGGGTGGCGACGTCCAGGCCGAGGACCTCGCCCCGGCCGGAGGTCGCCGGGGCGAGCCCGAGAAGGATCTTGATGAGAGTGGACTTGCCCGCGCCGTTGGCCCCGACCAGGCCGACCACACCCGGCCGCACCTCGACGGTGAGCTGGTCGAGCGCGGTGACCCGGGGAAACCTCTTGGTGAGGCCGTCCGTCTTGATGACAGCTGTGGACACGCCGACCACCGTAACGGTCTTGTGCGGTACGGGCCATGAGCTCGAATGACGAGCCCGTCTGCTGCTGCGGTATGACGTCGGCCCCCCGCTCCCCTAGGGGTTCGGCAAAACCGGAACCCGCCTGTACCCTTTGTCGAACTCTTGACGTACGTGCCACATTCTTTGCCAACGGGGGTGCCGGAACAGCGTGCCGGCACGGGAGGGGATCGATCGACATGTCTGATCGGGCGACCGCGTTCGACCGGATGATGAACCCTTGGGCCTACGACGCGGACGGGAACCTGACCGACCGGGCCCGCGCCCAGGAGACGGCCCGCACGCAGCTCAACTCGGCCTCGGCACCGGGCGGGGGAGGCGGCGGGGGCGGGGCCGGCTTCAGCGCCGACCCCAACGCGCTGACCACCGCGGGGAACAACTCCGACCAGATCCACGCCCGCCTCAACACCGACGGCCGGGGCGCCGACGAGGCCACCACCAAGGTCTCCACCTCGCTCGCCAACTGGAGCACCGGCAAGGCCGCGGCGGGCGCCGCCGGCACCTGGGACCAGTGCGTCGCCGCGCTCGGCGGCACCATCGGGCAGACCACCCAGGCGCTGCGCGCCACCGCCACCAACTACCGCCAGAACGAGTCGGCCGTCCAGCACGACCTCGGCGCCTGAGAGAAGAGCAGCGATGGTCGACTTCCACGAGCTCAGTACCGCCGACTTCGGCGTCCTGGACACCGCCGCCACCGCCTGGACCACCGTGGCCCAGAAGCTCAAGTCCATGGACGACGACTGGGACAGGACGGTGATCGCCCAGGTCAACTCCGCCTGCTGGACCGGCCCCTCGGCCGACCAGGCCCGCCCCGGCCTGCAGCGCACCAACGAGCAGCTGACCGCCGCCGTCACCGAGGCGAACGCCTTCGCCTCGATCTTCACGGAGGCGTCGACCGAGTTCAAGGCGGCGAAGACCAAACTGGACAAGGCGGTCGCGGAGGCCCGCACGGCCGGGCTGACCGTCACCGACAACGGCACCGTCAGCTGGCCCCCGGCCGACAACGCCACCCGGCACGACTACGAGGCCCTCCGGGACTACCAGAAGGAGTGGGGCGACAAGGCGGAGGCCGCCCGCAAGGCGATCGACGCCGCCGTCGCCGAGGCCGCCGCCGCCGACGAGCGGATCGCCTACGCGCTGCGCGCCGACAGCATGACGGACGGGCAGAAGTCCTTCAACGGCAAGGCCATCGGCGGCGGCCCCGAGGCCGACGGCAAGCGCGCCGCCCAGCTCGCCGCCAAGGGCGGGGACATCACCGAGCCCGAACTCACCGAGCTGAACTCGCTGCTGGCCTCGCACGGCGACGACCCGAAGTTCGCCACCAAGTTCTACCAGGACCTCGGCCCGGACGGCCTGATCAAGTCCTGGAACGGCATGGTCGGCGACCCGGCGCACCCCCGCGACGACAAGTCCCCGCGCTGGAAGGCCTACCAGGACCTCCAGAAGAACCTGGGACTCACCCTCGCCACCGCCACCCGCACCACCAACGAGCCGCACCTGTCGGACGAGTGGTCCGCCGCGCTGCGCAAGGCCGGATCCCAGCCGGTCTGGGACAAGCCCTACCGGGCCTCCGGCCTCGACTACGTGCCGTACGGCTACCAGGTGCTCTCCGGCATCCTGATGAACGGCAACTACGACGCCCACTTCATCAACCCGATCGCCGAGCACGTCACCCAGCTCGACACCCAGGACAGGTACTGGCCGGCCCCGATGCCCGGCTCCAAGATCCAGGGCTTCAACCTGACCGGGGGCGACGAGGCGGGCTCCGGCTTCCGTCCCACCACCGCCGTCCTGGAGGCGCTCGCGCACAGCCCGGAGGCCGCCAACACGTTCTTCACCGAGCAGCCGACCGCGTACAACCAGGACGGCACGGTCAACCAGGGCGGCAAGCCCAAGCCCTCGGACTACTTCGACTACTACGCCCACGACAAGGACTGGATCCCGGACACGACCTCGCGGGACTCCAAGGTGTGGGACGCGAGCAAGCAGGCCGGGCCGGCCGCCTTCGGCCGCGCCCTGGAGGCCGCCACCACCGGCCACCCGTACGACGAGCCCGGCCCCGTCCCGCCGGAGCGGCACACCACCGAGCAGGCCGACCTGATGAAGCGGGTCGTGGACACCTTCGGCCGGCACGGCGACGACGGGGGGCTGGACGACATCAAGGGCGACGGCAAGCTCGCCGCCATGCGGGGCAGCCTCGGGCACATGACCGCCGAGTACATCGGCGACGTGCAGAACGCGCTCGCCCTCACCCACGAGCTGCCGGTCAACGGCTCGCCGGCCAACCTCGGCAAGTCCTCCGTGGAGGGGCTGATGGACGCGCTCGGACGCGATCCGGAGTCCTACGGCGCCGTGGTCAACGCCAACCAGGCGTACACCACCGCCCTCATCCGCGGCCACATGGACGGCGGGCAGACCGACTTCGCCCGGCTCAACGTCGACATCAACAACATCGCCCACGCCGGCGGGATCACCAGCGGCATCCTCAACGAGGCCCGGGTCGACGAGGTGCACTACAAGCACGCCGAGTCCGACAAGGAGTTCAACGAGGCGCTGGAGAAGAACGTCGGCTACGGCAAGGACGCCTTCAGCGCCGTCATCGGCACCGTGACGGACAAGATCCCGCTGGGCGGCGAGGTCGCCGACCAGATCATCGACTCGATCGCCGAGAGCGTGATCGAGGCCAACAAGCAGGACACCACGGCGGCCGGCGACCAGACGGCGCGCGACGAGAACGCGAGTGGACAGAACCAGGCGGTGGGCAGCGTCAAGCAGGCCGTCAAGGACGCCGGCGGCACCTCCGGGATGAGCCGCGAGGACGTCAACCGCCTCGCCGAGAGCGCCGGGATCAACGTGATGAACGGCTACAGCAACGGGGTCGTCAACAACCACGTCAACCACGCGAAGGGCGGCGCGTGAAGGACCTCGCGGCCCGGTGGGGCCGCTTCCTGACGAACCGGTGGGGGTGGCGCCTCGACAGCCGGTGGTGGCTCCCCCGCGTGCTGGTCCTCGCGGTGGCGGGGGCCGGGACCGTCGGCTACCTGGACTGGCGGGGCCACCGCCCCGCCGACCCGCCCGGCCGGGCCGCCCACCTCTGCCGGATGCCCACCGGCGCCGGCACCCCGCTCGCACGGCTGCTGCCCGACGGCGGCCAGGACGTGGAGGAGCGGACGAAGGCCCTCATCGGCCAGGACCCGCAGACCTGTGTCATCCGGGTCGACGGACGCAACGTGATCACCTTCACGTCCGTCCGGCGCCAGGGCGAGCTCGCCCTCACCGCCGAGGGCGCCAAGCACCCGGAGGCGCGCGGCTTCGACATCGCCGGCCTCGGCACTTCGTGGCCGGGCGGCGCGGCCGTGGCCGCGAGCTGCCTGGGCGGGAAGTACACCTCGAACGACTACGTGCAGCTGGAGGTCACCGCCGGGGAGGCCGCCCGCGCCTCCGGCGACGGCGGCCGGGCCGACCTCGAAGAGCTCACCCGGGCCGCGCTGGTGGAGGCGAGGAAGGACCGGTGCTCATGAAGCGTTCCCAGGCGCTGCTCGCCGGCGGAACGGCGCTGCTGCTCGGCGGCGGCCTGCTCGGCTGGCACCTGTACCTCGACCACGGCGCGTACCGGCCACCGGCCGTGTCCCTGTCGCACGGGGAGTGCCGGGGTCTGCTGGACGACCCGGCCGTCGCCGAGCTGCTCGGCCGGGCCCCCCGGGTCTTCGCGGTCACGGAGTACACGTCGGCGACGGCCGAGGTCAAGCCGTCCCTGCACTGCCGGATCTCCGGAGAGGACGGGCGGTCGCTGACCGCCGACGCGGAGTTCGGGGACGTGCGGTCCGGCGGCGACACCCTCGGAGCGGCCGCCTTCGGCTGCTCGGTGAACGGCCGGACCGAGGCCTACCGGGCCGTCCTCAGGATCACCGTGAAGGACGGCGGGCACCTTCCCGACGGACCCGGCCGGAAGCGGATGGGAGAACTGGCGGGCGGCTTCGCCGAGCGGGCCGCCGAACGGCAGCTCGGCTGCGCGGGCGGCGCCGAACGGCTCGAAGTGATGTGAGCCGGCCGGCGCCGCTCCCGGCGCCCGTCAGCTGTGGGCCCGCTCCCACAGCTCGGTGACCTTGCCGGAGGCGTCGATCGCCACCTTGTAGTCACCGGCCGAGCAGGGGTACGAGCCCTTCTCGTTGTGCGGCGCGGCGAGGCACTCGTTGACGTGCTTCACCAGGTCGGCCAGGTTGACGTCCTTCGGCGGGGCCAGCACCGAGCTCAGGTGGCCCTTGGCGGTGGGCGCGAACGGGGCGCTCTTGTCCGCGCCGACCGGCTCGAAGACGACGTCGTTCACGCCGCAGGCGTCCTTGGTGTCCTTGTAGACCAGGGTCGTCGCGCTGGTGCCCTTCGCCGGGTAGACCCACTTCTGCCCGGCGGGCAGCGGCCCGTGGGTGCAGAAGCCCTCCGGCTCGCCGTCGGCGGACGGCGTGCCCGTCGCGGCGGGCTTGCCGGTCCCCGCGGGCCTGCCGCTCGGCGCCTGGCTCGCGGCGCCGGCCGGGGCGGCGGTGGGCGCGGCGGAGGCGGCGGTGGTCGCCCCGCCTCCCGCGCCCTGGTCCGCGCTGTCGTCGGGGCCGCAGGCGGCCAGGCCGAACGCCGCGGCGGCGACCAGGGCGGTGGCGAGAAGTCTCCTGGAACCGGAGCTGGAAGAAGGCATGACGAAGGAACCCCCGTGGTGACGCATGATCAGTTCGGTATGCGGCCGACAGACTAGCGCCCCGGGCCGACGCCCGCCCCGCCGACGGGGCTCAGCCCAGCCGGGCGAGGCCCTCGGTGGCGATCTCCTCGAAGACGGCGAGGTCGTTCTCGAAGATCGAGTCGGGGATCGGCCAGTGGATCACCAGCTCGGTGACGCCCAGCTCCCGGTAGGTGCCCGCCCAGTCGACGAAGGCCTCCACCGACTGCAGCGGCTTCTCCGCGGTCGAGCCCTGGAGCAGCACCTTCTCCAGCGTCGCGACGTCCCGGCCCCGCTCCTCGCAGGCGGCCGTCAGCTTCTCGATCTGCCGCGCGATCACGCCGGGCGCCTGCTCGACGGGCACGTCCGCCGGGCCCTTCGGGTCGCCGTACGTCACCCAGCCCTGCCCGTGCTCGGCGGCCAGCCGCAGCCCGCGCGGGCCGGTCGCCGCCACGTAGAACGGCAGCCGCGGCCTCTGCACGCAGCCGGGGATGTTCCGCGCCTCGACCGCCGAGTAGTACGTGCCCTCGCGCGTGGTGGCGTCGCTGCGCAGCAGCTCGTCCAGCAGCGGCACGAACTCCCCCAGCCGGTCCGCCCGCTCCCGCGGCGACCACGCCTCCTGCCCCAGCGCCGTCGCGTCGAAGCCCGTCCCGCCGGCCCCGATCCCCAACGTGAACCGGCCGCCGGACACGTCGTCCAGCGTGATCAGCTCCTTCGCCAGCGTCACCGGGTGCCGGAAGTTCGGCGAGGTCACCAGGGTGCCCAGGCGCAGCCGCTCGGTGGCGCAGGCCGCCGCCGTCAGCGTCGGCAGCGAGCCGAACCACGGCTCGTCCTGGAAGGACCGCCACGACAGGTGGTCGTAGGTGTACGCGGTGTGGAAGCCGAGGTCCTCGGCCCGCCGCCAGATCTTCTGCCCTTCGCTCCACCGGTGGACGGGGAGGATCACGGTGCTCAGTCGCATACCACCGACCCTACGGCAGCCGTCAGCGGCCGGGCCTGCTCGTCGGGGCCGCCGTTCGGGCCGGTGCGGACCGGCTCCCTGTCGGATTCAGCGCCGCAGCCAGCTCAGCAGGGTCGTCGCCGTGAACACCGCGCCCGACGCCAGACAGACCGCGCGCGGGGTCAGCCACCCCGGGCCTTCCAGGGGCCGGGACCGCGGGACCGGAGCCAGCAGCGCGTCCGCGAAGGCCTGGGCGGTCGGCGGTCGGTCCGCCGGCTCGACGGACATCGCGACCCGTAGCAGCAGGGCGATGTTCGGCGGGAGCTCCGTTCCGGCCGGGAGTGCCGGCAGCGTCGAGGCGGTGGACCGGCCGGTCATCAGGGCTGTGGCGCGTCCGCCCGGGCCGAACGGCTTCTGCCCGGTCAGCAGCTCGTAGGCCACGACGGCCAGCGCGTACACGTCGGCCCTCCCGTCGAACCCGCCGGTCTGGAAGGCCTGTTCCGGTGCCATGTACGCGGGCGTGCCCGTGGTCACCGTCAGCCCGGATGCGTCGGCCAGTTGCTTCGCGCTGCCCAGATCCGCCACCAGCACCGCGGCGGGCGCGGGGCCGGTGGCGAGCAGCAGGTTGGACGGCTTGACGTCGCGGTGCACCACGCCCGCCTCGTGCAGGACCTGGACCGCGTAGCCCGCCTCCGCGGCCAGCCGCAGCGCCTCCTGCGGGTCGCACTGCCCGACCCGGTCCGCCAGGGTGCCGCCGCGTACGTAGTCCATGACGAAGTAGGGACGGTCCTCCTGCACCCCGACGTCGTGCACCCGGACCACCCGCGGGCTGGCGATCCGGCGCAGCAGCCTCGCCTCCGCCAGGAACCGCTCGCGCACATCGGCGTTGGCGGCCCAGTTCTCGGCCAGCACCTTCACCGCGACCTCGGTGTCGAGCTCCGGATCGTAGGCCTTCCAGACCGTGGCGAAGGAGCCGGCTCCGAGCCGCTCCAGAAGGAGGTAACGGCCGAGCTTGCGCATGTGGCAGCATTCTGCCGGAGTCGGGGGGAGTGCGGAACTCCCGTTCGACGGACGGGATGGCCGGGCGGGATGGCCGGGCGGGACGACACGGGGGGATCCGGATGTTCGAGGAAGGCGAGCTGGAACGGCTCGTGGCGGCTGCTCGGGCGGGGGACCCGGGGTCGATGGAGTACCTGCTGGCCAAGCTGCGGCCGGTGGTGCTGCGCCGCTGCTCGCGCTTCCTGCCCCACCACGCCGACGCGGAGGAGGCAGCGCAGGACGCGCTGCTGTCCATCAGCACGCACCTGGGCGAGTACGGCGGCCGCGGCTCCTTCCAGGGCTGGGTGACGGTGATCGCCTCGAACGCCGCCCGGTCCACCTACCGCTCGATGCGCCGGCGCGCCGAGGACAGCCACGCCGACCTCCCCGAGTCCGTCGACCCGCGCACCACCAGCGTCATCGCCGGGACCCGGCTCGACCTGATGGAGGCGCTGGCCGCGCTGGAGCAGCAGCACCCCGTCCTGGTGGAGGCCTTCGTGCTGCGCGACCTGGGCGACCTGACCTACGTCCAGGTGGCCGAGGAGCTGGGCGCCCCGTTGAGTACGGTCAAGGACCGTATCGACCGGGCCCGCCACTTCATGCGCGAGCGCCTGGTCACCGGTCCGTGAACGGCGGTCCCGCGGCGGGCGGCGGCCGCGTCGTCGTCCGGCTCCGGTCCGCCGTCGCCGCCCTGGTGGCGGCCGCCGCGCTCGGGCTGGCGACCGGCCGGTTCGTCCTGCCACCGCCCCCCGGCACCACCGCGCACCCGGCGGCACGGTCGGGTGCCGCGGTCGGCGGGGCGTCCCCGGGCGCGTCCGCTCCCGCGACGCCCGGCGGGTCCGGCCCGACGCCCGCCTCCTCGGCCTCCGGCTCCGCCTCGCCGACCGGTGCGACCGGACCGGTGACGACCGCGAACCTTCTGGAACCCGCGGCGTTCGGCCCGGACATCGGCATCGGGCGGATCCACGTCACCGACCGGTACGGCGACGGGGCTTACGCCAACGCGGCCTGCTCCGGCGAGAAGACCCTCACCCAGACCCTGGGCGGGCATGGTGCCCACTTCCGCGGACTGATGACCAGCCCCCGCACCAGCCCGGACGACCCCACGCGGGCCGCCGACCACGTCGACCAGGTCGCCCGCGAGGTCGCCGCCGAGACCCCGAGCCCTTCCCGGGCGCAGAACTTCGCCGAGCGCCTGCTGCTGGAGGAGGTGCCCTGCCAGGAGGCAACGCCAGGGCACTGGGTCTACGGAAGGACCACGACGCTGCAGCTCGCCCCGGACGTCACCGCGAGCTGGATGGGCTCCTACCAGGGATCCCTCAACACCAGCGGCACAGCGCCCGAGGGCAAGGAGCCCTGCGGCGGCATCGCCGTGCTGCGCAGCGGCAGCCACTACGGGGTGCTGGAGGTCGATGCCTGCCTGGGGACGGCCGCGATGGACCGCGTCGTCAGGACCGCTCTGTCACAGCTGTGAAACAGCCGGTCGGGGGGCCGACTTTCCGTCCTTGGGCGGCATCTCCCCGGTTGTACGAGGACGCAGCAGGCGTCCCGACCAGCAGGGGGACCAGATGACCGAGAACCAGGCCGTCCAGCAGAAGTCCGTTCGCCGCAACCGGGTCGCCGCCGCGGCCTGCTTCGCCGCCGCACTGATCACGGTCGGCGTCGTCGGCACCCAGTCGGCCAGCGCCGACGGGGCCGCGCGCAACGCCGCGCACCCCACCGCGGTCGCCGCCCACCCGGTCACCGCCGCCCACCCGGCCGCGGTCGCCGCCGGACTCGGCTCCGCCGACCTCGTCCAGAGCGAGGACTTCCCGCAGGGCCTGAACCCGGTCGGCGCGACCATCGCGCTGACCGGACGCGAGGGGCTGTCCGCGTGCTCCGGCGAGGAGACGATGCGCGACCTGACCAAGGACAAGGCCACCGCGTACGCGTCCGTGACCTGGACCTTCGACACCGACGGCCGACTGTACGAGTCGGCCGCGAGCGCCTCCACCGGGACCGAGGCCGCCACCTGGGAGCAGCAGCTCGTCGCGCTCGTTCAGGACTGCCAGGACGAGCCCGCCGGCCACTGGCACTACGGCGCGGCCCACACCCTGACCGTCACCGGCGGCACCGCCCGCTGGTACCCGGCCTACAACGGCGACGGCACCGTCAGCGGCGGGGTCGCGGTCCTGCGCAGCGGCACCAGGGTCGCCATCGTCGAGCTCACCGGCCGGCGCACCGACGCCCCGACCTACGTCGAAGGCATCGCCGCCGCGGCACTGAACCGCCTCTCCTCCTGAACGACGGCCCCGCTCCGCCCGCGCCGCCGGGCGGAGCCGGCCCCGAACCACCCGGCACGGCACGTACGACGGCGCGGTCGGGGCCAGGAGCATCCGAGGCTGCGTGGGGACCCCGCGGGTCCGCTTCCACGTCGCCGCCACCGGACCGCACGGGCCGAGGC
>NZ_JBSHBN010000218.1:0-12925 GCF_053612025.1 Kitasatospora sp. NPDC054768 | reverse complement strand
GCCCGGGGCCGGCCGTCGGGTACGGCTCAGCGCTCCTTGTCCACGGCCGGCAGCCCGGCCTGACCGGCGGTCAGCCGGCCCTCGGCGTACAGCCAGCGCACCGTGTCCGCCATGGTCTCGGCGGTCGGCCTCGGCGTCAGCCCCCCGGTGCTCGCCGCGGGGTCGACCGGGGTCGCACAGGCGCAGGTGTAGACGGCCCCGTACTCGGCGGGGATGTGCCAGGGCCATCCGCGCTGGAGCAGGGTGGCCAGGGCGCCGACCGGCAGCATGGCCCGGGCGGGGAGGAAGGCCGCGGGCAGCCGCCGCCCGGTGACCTCCCGCAGGGTCCGCACGTACTGCCGGGTGGGCAGGTGGTGGCCGGGTCCGAAGTGCCGGTCGGAGCCCGCCCTCGGCGTGGTCAGCAGCCGGGCGTGCAGCTGCGCGGTGTCCCGGACGTCGCCGACCGGGAAGCCGCCCAGCGGCCAGATCGGCATCAGTCCGCGCAGGGTGTTGCGCAGCCGGGCGTTCTGGTCGCCCAGCCCCGGGTCCTGCGGGCCGAGCAGCGCGGGCGGGTAGCTGATGACCACCGGCGCGCCGTCCCGCTGGTGGCCCCGCGCGATCCGCTCGGCCGCCGCCTTGGTCGCCATGTACGTGTCCCGGGGACGGCCGACCGGGGAGTGCTCCCCGAGCGGCCGTCCGGGGGACGGCAGCAGCGCGACGATGCTGGAGACGTGGACGACCGGGTCGGCGCCCGACCGTCGGGCGGCGGCCAGCACCAGTTCGGTTCCCCGCTCGTTGGTCCGGCGCATCTGCGCGTTGCGCCGGCTGTCGAAGGAGTACACCGCGGCCGCGTGCAGCACGGCGTCGGCGCCGCGCACCGTGCGGGCCGCGTCGCCCTCGTCGGTCACGTCCCCGACGACCAGGTCGACGGCGCCCGGGTCCACCTCCAGCAGGCCCAGGACCCGCTCCGCGGCGGCCGGGTCGCGGACCAGCATCCGCACCCGGTGGCCGCCGCGGACCAGCGCCGCGACCGAGTGGATGCCGACGAATCCGGTGCCGCCGGTCACGCTCACCAACATCGGACCATCCCCCCGCTCAGCCGATCTCTTCCGGTTTCCCGCCGATGCCCCGGTGGAAGGCGCCGCCGTAGAACAGCAGCGCCTCCCGGTGGTCCGCCCAGTCCGAGGCGAGCACCTCGCCGAGGAAGATGGAGTGGTCGCCGCCGTCGTACTGCTCGGCGAGCTTGCACTCCAGCCAGGCCAGCGAGTCCGACAGCAGCGGGGCCCCGGTGAACGGGCCGGGCTGCCAGTCGAGGCCGTCGAACTGGGCGGCCCCGCGCGGCCTGCTCTTGTTCGCGAAGTACCGTGCCAGGTGCTCCTGTTCGGCGCCGAGCACGGAGACCGCGAAGGACCTGGACGCCATGATCGCCTCGTGCATCGTCGCGGAGCGGGCCACGCAGCACAGCACCATCGGCGGCTCCAGGGAGACCGAGCTGAACGCGTTGGCGGTCATCCCGTGGACGTACTCGCCGCCGGTGGTCAGGACCGTGATCCCGGTGGCGAAACGGGCCATCGTCTCGCGCAGGGCGCCCGGCAGGACCGCGCGGTTCGCCGCGGCCGCCGACGTCGCGCCCGGCGCCTGGGCGGGGGCCGGGGACCGGCCGTTGCCGATCACAGCGCCCGCCCCGTCCCGACCGGCCCGCCGGGCGGGACCTGCGCCGCGAGGGCCCGCGCGACGGCCGGCCCCTCGGCGTACGGCACCAGCGCCAGGCGCAGTTCCTCGGGCACCCGGGCGGGGACGGTGGCCGTGTTCGGCCCGCGCATGCACGCGATCCGCTGCCGGCCGCGGGCGACCAGGTTCTCCTGCTCGCCGTCGATCCGCAGGTAGTCGAAGCTGAACTGGATCTGGGTCTGGGTCAGCTCCTCCAGCCGCATCCGGACCGACAGCTCGTCGAACGAGGTGATCTCGGCGAAGAAGTCGCACTCCACCTTGAGGGTGAACAGCTTCAGGTCGTCCCGCAGCTCGGCGAGCACCCCCGGCGCCTTGTCCTTGAGGAACATCTCCCGGCAACGCCCCTGCCAGCGCAGGTAGTTCACGTAGTAGACGTTGCCGACGAGGTTGGTCTCCTCGAAGCCCACGGTGTGGCGGATCTCGTAGTAGGCCGACATCAGTTCTCCTTCCCGACGAGCACCGCGAAGAGCACCGGCTCCGTCCGGTCGTTGACGGTGGTGACCCAGGTGGCGACGGCCGCGTCGCCGGCGGACAGGACGACCCAACCGCCCGGGTGGACGCGGTCGAGCGTCAGCGCCTGGGTGGTCGCGCCGGACTTGCGCAGGCACTCCAGCGCGCTCCAGACCCTGGTGCCGGCCACCGCCGGGCTGCAGCCCGCCTCGGCCACCAGCAGGTCCCGCAGGGCGAGTTGACCGGCGCCCAGCAGGGCGTCCCAGTCCTCGGTGCTCCGCTCCAGGACGGTCTCGACGTCGCAGGCGAGCCGCCCGGGTCCGGCCACCGCCAGGGTCAGGCCGGGGCCGTGCGAGGCCGAGACCGTGATCCCGTCGAGTCCGGGCCCACCGGCGAGTTCGGGCTTGCCGTCCGGCCGGTGGCGCAGGTCCACCGGCCGTCCCAGCGCCCGGCCGAGAGCGGTCGCGGTGCGGGCCCGGCGGTCCCCGTCGGCGGACTCCGCGGTGGATTCCGCGGCGGGCTTCGCCGCGGGCTCGACGACCACCGCGCGGCTGCCGCCCAGCACCCGTTCCAGGCCGCGTTCCAGGTACGAACCGAGCATCGCGGGCACCCATGGTCCGGCTCCGTCGCGCTTGCGGACGGCGACCAGGGTCAGCCCCTCCCAGCGCTCGACGACCTTCCCGGCCGGGGTGCGCACGTCGAGGTCGTAGACGTAGCTGTCCCCGTCCTGGGAGCGCTCCCTGGCGTCGAGCACCACGTACTCGGCGTCCTGGTCCGCCGGGTCGGCCAGCCAGAGCCGCTCGATGCTCTGCGGCAGCAGGGTGGCGTCCGGCACGCAGCACTGGATGGCGTGCATCATCGCGTCCCGGGTCCCGGGGTCGGCCAGTTGCTGGTCCTGCGGCAGGAAGGCCGCGAACCACGGCGCCGGGGCGGTGGTGGAGATCTCCGCCAGCGCGTGCCGGGCGCTCGCCCGCCGGTACTCCAGCAGGCGCTGGAACCGCTTGCCCTGGAAGAGCACGCTGCCGTACAGCTCGGTCACCGGGTCCACCGGCACCGCCGGCAGGCCGAATTCGACCGGCACCGGCGTCCCGGGCACCTCGGGCCGCGGGTAGCGCAGCCGGGCCCGGAAGTGGTCGGCCGCGAACTCGGTGCCCTCGCTGCGCAGCACCACGTCCACCGTCCCGGGCTCCCGGACCAGCGCCGCGATCCGGATGGTGGTCGAGCCGCCCGGCCGGACCACCACGGGCCGGCGGAACTCGACGTCCTCCAGCAGCGGCGGGCCCTGGTGCCCGCTCACCGCGGCGGCCACCTGGGCCATCGCCTCCATGCCGAGCACGGCCGGGAAGAGCAGGTCGTCCTGGAGCCGGTGGTCGGTCAGATAGGGGTCGCCGCCCTCGGTCAGCTCGGTCTCGGTGATCAGCTCGATGTCCGGGTGGTGCACGACCACCCGCTCGACGAACCTGGTCAGCGGCAGCTCGCGCCGCTCGGTGGTGAGGGTGGGCAGGCCGCCGGCCCGCCCGCTGACCACCAGGACGGGGCCGGCCGAGGGGTCCGCGAGCACCTCGCGGAGCACCTGGATGCCGTTCTCGGTGGAGATCGGCGTGATGCCCTCCCGGATCAGCGCCTCGACGACGCCGAGCCGTTCGCCCATGCCCGCGCCCGACCAGACCGACCACTCCAGCGCGACGGCCCGGGCCCGCGGGTACCGGTCCTGGAAGCGGAGGGTCAGCTCGGTCATCCAGTCGTTGGCGGTGGCGTAGTGCGCCTCGCCGCGCAGTCCGGCCCGGCCAATGATCGAGCCGAACGTGATCAGCAGCTTCAGGCGTTCCGGTTCGACGGCCGCCAGGACCGCCTCCAGACCGTCGGTCTTGGGCGCCAGGGTCCGGCGGAAGTCCTCGGCGCTCAGCGCCTCCAGGGCGGCGGGCTGATTGCGGCCGGCGCCGTGCAGCACGGCGGTGACCGGGCCGAGCCCGTTCTCCAGCAGGGCCACCGCGGCGGCGATCTCCTCGGCCGAGGTCACGTCGGCGCGGGCGTACCGGTGGCGCAGGCCCGCGGCCTCCATCCGGGCGAGGTTCCCGGCGAGTTCGGGGTCGGTGGCCGGATCGGCGCGGCCGATCAGGGCCAGGGCCGCCCCGGAGTCCTGGGCCATCGCGATGGCGCACTCGGCGGTGATGCCCTTGCCGCCGCCGGTGACCAGGAGGACGTCCCCGGCGTCGAGCGGGGACCCGCCCTCGGTCGCGGGGCGCAGCTGCAACGGCCGGAGCACCGGGACGGTCCGGCGCCCGTCCGGCTGGTAGCGGACCTCCGCGAAGCCGGCCGTGGCGGCGGTCTCGGCGACCACGCGGGCCACCGCCTCGTCACGGGCCGCGCCCTCGGGGGCGGTGTCGGCCAGCTCGACCACCGTGACCGGGACCGACGGGTGCTCCAGGTGCAGGGTCTTCGCCAGGCCGGAGGCCCCCAGCCGGTGCTGGACCACGACCAGCCGGGTGCCCTCGGGGGCGGCCAGGACGGCCCGCCCGGCGGTCAGGAAGAGCTCCGCCTCCTGCGGTCCGCACGCGTCGGGGAGGCAGAGCAGTACGCCGTCCCCGACGCCCGCCGCGGCGAGCGCGGTGCCCAGCGGTTCGGCGAGCGGGTGGCCGGGGGTGCTGTGCACCGTCCACCGCCCGGCGGGGGCGGGGTCCTCGGCGGGCTGCGGCCGGGCCGGCAGGACGGCCTCCCGGTGCTCGACCGCGAAGGGCCGCACCCACGGGGCCACACCGGCGACCTCGCCCGCCGACTGGCCGCCGTCCTGCGCGGTGTCCGCCAGCTGGTCGATCAGCTCGGCGATCCCGCCCAGGTTGACGGTCGCGTAGTTGGGCGTCGCGGCGAGCACGGGCCGGCCGAGCGCCCGGGTGACGTCGTTGACGATCTGGCCGATGGTGATGGAGCTCAGGTGCAGGTCGTCCATCGGGTGGGTCTGCGCGGTGACGGAGTCCAGCGGCAGTTCGACCCGCTCGGCCGCGAGCCTGCGCAGCAGCTCCAGGGTGGAGTCCGGGCCCTCACCGGTGTCCGCGGACACCGCCGCGCCGGCCCGCTCGTCCCGGCCCGGCCCGCCGTCCGCCGCCAGCTCCGCGTCGATGGCCGGGGCCGCCTCGCAGGGGTTGGCCAGGAAGGTCATCGCACCGTCCGCCGGCAGCTGCCGGATCAGGCGGTCGCCGAACAGGGTCTCGGTCCGCAGCGGTACGCCGAGCACGAACGCGGCACCGGCGACCCTGAGCAGCGGGCCGAGCGAGGCGCTGTCGGTGTCCACCGCCAGGGTGGTGAGGTTCGGGGCGATCTCCGCCAGCAGGCCGGACAGCACCCGGCCGGGGCCGACCTCCACGACCAGGTCGGCGTCGGCGACCGCCACGGCGGCGGCCTCCTGGAACCGGACCGGGAGCAGGACCTGTCCGCGCAGGACCTCGCGCAGGTCGGCGGACGGGTCCAGGAGCCGCCCGGTGACCGTGGAGGCGATCGGGCGGACGGGTTCCTGGAAGTCGAACCGCGCGAGCTCGGCGGCCATCGCGACCGCGGCCGGCTCGACCAGCGGCGAGTGGAAGGCGTGCGACACGTTCAGCCGGGTCGCCGTGACGCCCTCGCCCGCGGCCCGGCGGCAGACCTCGTCGACCGCCTCGGCGGGGCCGGAGAGCACGGTCTGCCGGGGCCCGTTGTAGCCCGCGATCACCACGTCCTGTCCGGCGGACAGCCGGGTGGCCTGCTCCGGGGTCGCCGCCAGTCCGGCCATCGCGCCGCCGCCGTGGCTGGCCTGGGCCATCACCCGGCCGCGGATCCTGGCGAGGCGCACCACCTGCTCCTCGGTCATCGCGCCCGCCCAGTGCAGGGCGGTGAGCTCCCCGAGGCTGTGGCCGACGGCGGTGTCGGCCCGGATGCCGACCGCGTCCAGCACCCGCAGGGCGGCCAGGGAGCCGGTGACGATGCGCGGCTGGGCGACCTGGGTGGCGACCTGGTCGTCACCGGTGGGCAGGGCGGCGGCGCGGAACACCTCCTCCGCCGCGGCGAACCGGCGCCGGATCGCGCCGACGGCGCCGCGGCCGGAGCCCTGGCCCGGGAAGAGGTAGGCGATCCGGGGGGCGGTCCGGGCGTGGCCGAGGAAGATCCCCTCACCGGCCGAGGACACCTCCCGCGCTCCGGAGTCGAGCAGGGCCAGCAGCCGTTCGAGGCCGCGCACGGCGTCGTCCGGGCCGGTCGCCACCACGGCGGCCCGCACCGGGCCGTCGGCGAGCCGGTCGGCCAGGGTGCCGGCCAGGTCCGCGAGTTCGGCCTGTGCCAGCTTCGGCACCAGGTCGAGCAGCCGGGTCAGCTCCGCGCGCAGCGCGGCCGTGTCCGCCGCGTCCAGCAGCAGGAGTTCGGCGTCCTGGCGGCCGGCGACCAGCCGGGTGGTGCGCGCGTCGAGCGCCTCGCGCCGGGTGCTGCCGGGTGCCTCGGCGAGGGTGACGTGGGTGTTGATCCCGCCGAAGCCCATGGCCGACACCCCGGCCCGGACCGGGTGGCCGGCCGGCCAGAGTTCGGCCTGGCGCGGGACGTACATCGCCGCCTCGTCACCGAGCAGGCCGGGGTGCGGGTCGACGTGGCCGGTGGCCGGGGGGATCACCTGGTGGTGCACGGCGAGGGTCGCCTTGATCAGGCCGGCCACGCCCGCGGCGGCCTTGGTGTGCCCGAAGTTCCCCTTGACCGTCCCGAGCGCGGCCGGACGGGCCGTCGGGTCCGCGGTGCGGCGGGCGGAGGACAGCGCCTCGATCTCGGTCGCGTCGCCGAGGGCCGTGCCGGTGCCGTGGCCCTCGAAGTACGAGACCGTCTCGACGCCGTAGCCGGCCCGCCGGTAGGCGCGGGTCAGTGCCAGCCGGTGGCCGCTCGCCTCCGGCCGGGTGATGCCGCCCTTGCCGTCCGAGGAGACGCCCCAGCCGCTGATGCTCGCGTAGATCCGCCGCCCCTGCGCCAGCGCGTCCCGCTCGCGCATCAGCACGAGCATGCCGGAGCCCTCGCCGGGCCAGAAGCCGTTGGAGTCCCGGTCGTAGACCTTCATCTCGCCGGTGGCCAGTGCGCCCGTCTTCGCGAAGCCGATCACCTCGAACGGGTCGATGGACAGGTCGACGCCTCCGGCGACGGCCACGTCCAGTTCGCCGTCGGCCAGTGCCTTCGCCGCCGTGACGACGGACAGCAGGGAGGAGGAGCAGGCCCCGTCGACCGTGTAGCCGCCGCCGCGCAGGTCGAAGTGGTTGCAGATGCGGCCGGCGATGGTGTTGGCGAGGCCGCCGGCCAGCGAGTCCTCGTCGATGGCCGGGAAGGGCGCCTTGTACTGCGGCTCCAGCTCCTGGAGGAGCTTCGCGACGTCCTCCTCGGACCAGCCCTGGCCGGTGAGCGCGGCGGCCACCGTGCGGCGCACGTAGGGCCACCGCAGCCGCATGATGTTGGCCCGCGAGAATTCCCCGGTGAGGCTGTTTCCGACCACCACGCCGGTGCTCTGGTGGGGAAGTCCCGAGCCGTCCGGGAATCCGGCGTCGGCAAGTGCCTCGGCGGCCACGTCGAGGGCCAGCCAGTGCGTCAGGTCGGTCGCCCGGTACGTGCTTCCGGCGACGCTGTATTTGATGCGGTCGAACGCGTAGTCCCGCAGGACCGCGGCCTTTTTCGTGTAGTGCCGGTCCGGCGCACTCCGGTCCTCCGACCAGTAGTCCGCCTGGTTCATCCGCTCGTCCGGCAACCGCCGGAAGGCTCGCCGGCCGCCCAGTACGTTGTCCCACAGTTCGCTCGCCGAATTGGCGTCCGGATAACGGAGGCCAATTCCTACGATAGCGATCCGCTCACTGCTCACGTATTCACCACCCATGGAGATGAATTGACGGCGAATCTCCTCGCCGACTCGACTCGCCTGCACTGTCGTCAAGAATGCATCTGCGGCCGCCCCGATGTCTTCTCCGAGTTTGCTTTCCGCCTGGTGGGGGGCACTGCTTTTCCATAACGGTGTGATTTCTCGGCGCCGCTATTCAATAACGCCGTCATTTCCGGGGCGGGCCGCGCCCGTCCGGACGACCGTGCCGGTGGACGTGCCGACGCCCGTGCGGACGGCTGTGCGGACGGTCGTGCGGACGGCTGTGCGGACGGCTGGGCGGGCAACCGTGCCGACGCCCGTGCCGATGCCCGTGCGGGAGGCCGGGAACGCGCCGAGGCTCCCGCCGGTCGGCGGGAGCCTCGGTCGTGCGGGGCCGTGCGCGGGGTCAGCCGTCGGCGGCCTTGGGCAGGCGGGCACCGAGCCGGGCGCCCAGCTCCCGGGCCGCCGTCAGGGCGGCCCAGGAGGTGAGCTCGATCAGCGCGGTGTCACCGGGCCGGTCGCTCCGGAACTCGGCGACGAGGCCGTCGTCGACCTGGTAGGAGGCCTGGGCGGTCAGCAGGGCCAGCCGGCCCGCCGCACGCTGGTCCCCGGGCAGGGCCGACACCGCGTCCTCGACCCAGCCGCGGCTGATCCCCGGCGGTCGGCCGTCCCACCCGGCCAGCCGGTCCGTCACCAGGGCGCGGACGCCGTCCGGCACCGACCGGGCCCCCGCCGCGTCGATCGCGGCCGCCGCCCGGGCGAACGCGCCGGCGACGCTGGGGGTGCCCGCCGCCCAGCTCAGGTCCCCGGGCAGCGGCGCGGAGGGCAGCAGGTCGAGGGAGGTCCCGGCCGGCGGGGCGAGGCGCGCGCTGCGGCGCATCAGCCGGCCGAGGACCGCCCTCGCCGCCGACCGCGCGGCCGGCGGAAGACCGGCCGGCAGCGGGCTCTGCGCGAGGAACAGGTTGACCATGCGGTTCAGGTAGTGGAAGGTGACGGCCACCCCGACCAGCTCGGGCGCCGCCTGCGTGGGGAACGGCGGCCGGTCGTCCGGCGCCGGCCCCCGGTCGCCGTCCGCCCGGAACCAGTCGGCCCACCCCTCGGCCGTCGCGCGGGCCGTGCCCGGGGCGGCGGCCCCGGGCAGCAGCGCGGCCAGCGCCGTGCCGTGCACCTCCACGCAGTACGGGCAGGCGTTGGCGGCCGAGACCGCCGCGGCCACCGCCTCCTTGGTCGCGCGGTCGACCCGCCCGCCGGCCACCAGGGTCTCCCGCAGCATCACCCAGGAGGCGGCGAGCACCTCCGGCGCGGCGGCGTGCAGCCCGATCGGCGGTGCCAGCATGCCGAACTCCCGCTCGACCTCGGCGAAGACGCCGGCCACCTCCTCCCCCGCGGCTGCCGGCCGCACCGCGGCGACCCGGTGGATCTGCGCCATCGACCTCCGCAGGGCCGACCGCAGGAACGGTGTCGTCATGTGCCTCCTCCTCGACGGCTCGATCCGGTGCCGGGGCCGGCTACCGGCGCATCAGGCCGGGCAGCTGCACCTGCACGCCGCGCCGCCCGCTGGTCGCACCGTCCGGCGCGGGAGCGCCGTAGACGACGTTCACGCCGCGCTCCCGCGCGGCCCTCACGATGCCGGGGATCGCGCGTTCGGCGAGCGCGGAGATGGTCAGCGCGGGGTTGACCGTGAGCGCTCCCGGGACGGCGGAGCCGTCGGTGACGAAGATGCCCGGGTGGTTGCGGAGTTCCTGCCGGTCGTCGAGCGCCGAGGTCTGCGGGTCGTCGCCGATCCGGCAGGACGCCAGCGGGTGCACGGTGTAGGCGCCCACCAGGTCGTTGGTCCACGGCATGACGCGGGCGAGTCCGTCGCGCTCCAGGATGTCCTTCACCACGGCGTCCGAATCGGCCCAGGCGCGCAGGGTGTTGGCGGTCGGCCGGTACGAGATCGACCCGCGCCCGAGCATCTGCTGGGAGATCCGGACGGCGTTGCCGGTGGGCGGCGGCGGCCCGAAGACGCCCTCGTTGTCGTCCTCGATCATGGTGAAGACGGTCAGCCAGGACTGCCACTGCCGGACCAGTTCCTTCTTCTCCACGCCGAACCAGCTGGGCCCGCTCGCGTCGGGCACCTGCGCCAGGATGGTGCCGAAGCCCGGCGGGAAGTAGAGCTGTTCCAGGGAGAACCGGGAGTGTTCCGGCAGCGATCCGTCGAGGTTGTCCCAGCTCGCCACGACCGGGCCCTTGCCGATCTGGTTGGCCTTGAACGCCCGGCCGTCGGAGCGCTTGAGCCCCAGCAGGTCGCGGGCCTTCTCCTCGTCCACGATGGCCGTGTTGAGGCGTTCGCCGTTGCCGGAGAAGTAGCGGCCCACGGCGTGCGGCATGGTGCCCAGGGTCGCCTCGGAACGCTGGAGGATGACCGGGGTGGCGCCGGCGCCGGCGGCGAGCACGACGATCTTCGCGTCGATCGTGCCGCTGCCGACGTGCACCCGGTAGTCCACGTCGTCGACGACGTCGTAGTGCACCCGGTAGCCGCCGTCGTCCGTCCGGGACAGCTGCTGCACCTCGTGCAGCGGCCGGATCTCGGCGCCGTGCGCGAGGGCCGCCGGAAGGTAGTTCAGCAGCAGGGACCGCTTGGCGTCGAAGCGGCAACCGGACATCATCCAGTTGCAGTTGGTGCACTTCGCCCGGTCGATGGCGGCCGGGACGGGGTTGGCGGTGCGTCCCGCGTGCTCGCAGGCGGCGGCGAACAGCCCGCCCGCGTACGTGACGTCGTTCCAGTCCTGCTGGGTGATGGGCAGCGCCTCGGCCACCCGGTCGTACCAGGGGTCGAGGACGTCCCGGTCGATGGCGGCCGGCCACATCCGGCGGCCGATGCTGCCGCGGCGCTCGAAGACGAACCGCGGGGCGCGCGGCATCGCGGCGAAGTACACCACGCTGCCGCCGCCGACGCAGTTGCCGCCGAGCAGGCTCATGCCGTCGCCCACCACGAAGTCGAAGATCCGGGTGTACGAGGAGCCGAGCAGGAAGTCGTGGTCGAAGTCGTCGGCCTTCAGCCACGGGCCGCGCTCCAGGATGGTGACCTTCGCGCCGCCGGCCGCCAGGTGGTACGCCGCGATCGCGCCGCCGAAGCCGCTGCCCACGATCAGGACGTCGGTGCTCTCGGTACTCGTCATGCGGGACTCCCTGTAGGCGTGGTGTCCGGGTGGGGGTCTGCCAGCTGCTTGCCGTACGAGAAGTCGGGGAACCGCCACAGGCCGTCCTCGTCGGGCTTCATGAAGCCCATCGCCGTGAGGCCCGGGTGGCCCGCCGCGAGCGCGTCCGCGGTGTGCATGTGGGCGGCCGTGTCGAAGGCCATGTTGGCGAACAGCGCCAGCAGGACCCACAGTTCCCGTTCCTGGTGCTCCGTTCCGGTCAGCTCCTGCACCAGGCTGGTCCGGTCCGCGAACGGCAGGGCGACGAACGGCGGCACCGAGTCGTCGAGCCGCAGGCCGTGCTCGTCCGCGTACGTGCTCGCGTGGCGGTTGAGCGCCTGCACGTAGTCGTCCAGGGCGTCCGACAGTCCGGTCGCGGGGGTTTCGAGCAGTTCGACGGCGCCCGCCTGGACGGCACCGCCGCCGGTCGAGGCGCCGGCCACCGCCCGGTCGTCGGGCGAGCGTTTCTCGCCCGGGACGATCGTGTCCGCGAAGGCTTCGAGCGTCATGGTCCGGTCATGGTTTCGATCTGAGGTAGGCGATCCCACCGGCATCTCCTCAGCTGCTTGTCGAAAAGCGGGGACGGCACACACCGGCCGATCCCGATTCGCATACGCGACTGTGGCATCGTGCGCGCATTGCGCTCCCGCCCGCATCTCTCGCGTTGCTGAGGGCTCCCGGCGCCGTTCAAACCCGACTTCCGGGATGTCTCACCGCTCGGGCTTGCCAACGGCACGTGCCGCCCGGCCCATTGCGGCTGTCATGTGCCTGCTGCTACGGTCGTCACTTGCTATGGCGGCGACACTTTTCAGCTTCGCCTTCCGAAGGGGGTCCTCCCTTCGCTTGCCCTGGCGCCTTCGACAGTCGGCCTGTCACCGCGGCCGTGACTTTCGTTCCCGATCATCGCAAGGGTGGAATTCTGTTCATCCGCAGGTGCGGCGGAGAAGCTGGAGTCAAAGATGACATCTGCCATCGAGCAAGCTGTTTCCCGGGCCATCGAAACCATGCACGACAACATCGGCGAGTTACTGACCATCGACGATATGGCGCAGGCGGCCATGTACAGCAAGTTCCACTTCTCCCGGGAATTCCAGCGGATGACCGGGGTGTCACCACGGCGGTTCCTCTCCGCCCTCCGGCTCGAAACGGCCAAGCGCCTCCTCGTCGAAACCTCGTTCACGGTGACCGAGATCAGCCACCGCGTCGGGTACAACAGCGTCGGCACCTTCAGCTCGCGGTTCGCCAGCAGCGTCGGCGTGCCTCCCACCACCTACCGTCAGCTCGGGGGCTTCACCCCCCGGATCGAGATCGACTCGCGAGGCCTGGCCCGGAGCACGGAGCTCTCGACCTTCCGCGGCGAGATCCGGGCCCCGATCGCGGGGAACCTCGGCCTGGTGTACCTCGGGCTGTTCCCGACCCGGGTCCCCGAGGGCCGGCCCGCCGCGTGTACCGTCCTCCCCCATCCCGGCGTCTTCTTATTCGACCAGGTGCCGGCCGGCACCTGGTACCTGCTGGCACACTCCGTCCCGGCCGCCTTCGACGAGGTGCTGACGGGTGGCCACCCTGTCTCGGTGGGATCGGTCGGACCGATCGAGGTGCGGCCGGACGTGCCGCTGCTGCCGATCGAACTGCGCCTGCGCCCGGCCCGCGTCCTCGACCCGCCGGTCCTGCTGGCACTGCTGGACGCACGGACCATCGCGCAGACCGTACGGACCCCGATCACCGACACCGCCTGATC
>NZ_JBSHBN010000217.1:8580-12966 GCF_053612025.1 Kitasatospora sp. NPDC054768 | reverse complement strand
CTCGCCGACCGCTACCGCGCCGGAGTCGTCCTGGCCTCCCTAATCCTCTGGCTCCGCGAACCAACCAGATGATCATTTGTCAGACACGCCTTAGCGGACGATGACGACCTTGCCCGCGACGGTGCGCGACTCGGCCAGCGCAAGCGCGGCCGCGGCCTCGTCGAGGGGGAACTCTGCGGCGACCTGGGCGGTGAGCGTGCCGTCGGCGAGCAGGGCCAGCACCTGGGTGAGGTCCT
Source organism: Kitasatospora sp. NPDC054768 (assembly GCF_053612025.1). Taxonomy (NCBI): domain Bacteria; kingdom Bacillati; phylum Actinomycetota; class Actinomycetes; order Kitasatosporales; family Streptomycetaceae; genus Kitasatospora; species Kitasatospora sp. NPDC054768. The sequence continues at coordinate 12,730 of NZ_JBSHBN010000217.1, read as the reverse complement.
CGCGCAGCCGGGCCCGGAAGGCCGCGGGGCGGCGCCTGCCCGCCCACAGGTTGTAGAAGTGCGCGGAGCGCCCGTTGGGGAGCAGGTTCCACAACGCCAACCGGGCGAACAGGTTCAGCACCGGGAGCCGCGAGTCGCCGGCCTCGTCCTTGGTGGCGGCGGTGCCGTAGGACACCAGGACCCCTCCGCGGCGAAGCAGTTGCCAGGACCGCGCCAGTCCGGCGCCGCCGACGTGGTCGAACACCGCGTCGACGCCGTCGGGTGCGAGTTCCCGGATGCGCTGGTACGCGTCCGGGTCGCGGTGGTCGACCGGGGTCGCACCGAGGGCGCGGACGGTGTCGTGGTGGCGCGCGGAGGCCGTGCCGATCACCGTGATCCCGGCGTGCCGGGCCAGTTGGACGAGGGTCGAGCCGACGCCGCCGTTGGCGCCGAGCACGACGATCGTCGCGCCCCGGGCCACCTTCGCCGTCCGGTGCAGCATCTGCCAGGCCGTCACGCCGTTGACGACCACGGTCTCGGCGTCGGCGGCCGTCACGCCGTCCGGCACGGGGACGGCGTCCGCGGCGTCGATCAGCAGGTGGCTGGCCCAGGCGCCGGTCTTGGTGACGGCGGCGAAGCGGCGCCCGGTCATCGCCGGGTCGACGCCGGGGCCGGTCGCGACCACCGTGCCGACCACGTCGTAGCCGGGCACGAAGGGGAAGGGCGGCTGGTCGTAGTACTTGCCGCGGCGCATCTGCTGCTCGGCGAAGGAGACGCCGGTGGCGTCCATCCGCAGCAGGACCCGGCCGTCGGTCGGCGGCGGGAGGTCGCGGGTGCGCAGCCGGAGGCCGTCCGGCTCGACCTCGCCCGGCAGGACGACCTCGATGGCGCGGGTGATGACGGCGTCGTTCATGGCGTGCTCCGTTCGGCTCAGCATTGCTTACGGCCGTAACGTTACGCGCGTAAGCTCACCGCACACAAGGGCTGTCGGCTGTAAGTTTTCACCTGTAAGCTCACGGCATGGGAAACGAATCGAGCACACTGTCCGCCCGCCCCCGCAACCGCCGGGGGGAGGGTGCCCGTCTCCGCGAGGACATCGTGGCCGCCGCGGTCGAGCTGCTCGACGAGACCGGTAGCGAGAGCGCCGTCACCCTGCGGTCCGTCGCCCGCCGGGTCGGGATCGCCGCCCCCTCGATCTACCGCCACTTCCCCGACCAGCCGGCCATCATGCTGGCCGTGGTGCAGCAGGCCTTCGACCAGCTGGAAGCACAGCTCCGCGCCGCCGTGGACGCGGCCGGCGAGGACCCCCGGGCACGTCTGCTCGCCTTCTGCCACGCCTACCTGGGCTTCTCCGAGGACCACCCGGAGCGCTACCGCACCATGCTCGGCGGCGTCTGGGTGCCCGTGCTCCAGGACACCGCCGTGACGCAGGAGGACATGGCCACCCTCGGCATGGCGCCCCTGCACCTGCTCGCCGATGTCCTGGCCGAGTGCGCCGCCGCCGGCCTGGCCGCCACCGACGACCCCTGGGCGGACGCCGTCGCCCTGTGGCTGGGCCTGCACGGGCTGGCCCACCAACGGGCGGTGACGATCGCCTTCCCCTGGCCCGAGGGCATCGCCGACCGGCTGATCTCCACGCTGGCGCACCTCAAGAGCCAAGGCCCGTCCGGTAATTGATCATGCGGCGGGTCGAGGCGCGGTGGCAGGCACGGGGGCGGCCGGACGGCGGCCCGGGGGCCGGGTCCTGCCGGTTCCCTGCGCACTCGATGCCCGTGTCGTCGATGAGCCCGTCCGAGCCGAGCTTGCGGTTCGTCACCAGGAGCGCCCACGTATCTCGCTGGCCGCCCCGGACGGGTCGGCCCTACGCTCCCGGGGTCAGGTGTTCCTCGAAGGGGTGGGCATGATTCGTAGTTCCACCGTCCGGGCCGTCAATGCGTTGACCGCGCGCTGGGCTGCCGCTCTGCCGGAAGGCGGCACGGCCTTCACCACCGCCGGGGTGTGGCCGCTGCTGGCTCTGCTGGCAGACGGCGCAACCGCCGCCGTCCGTACGGAACTTGCCGATGCCATCGGCATCCCGGCAGACCGGGCTGCGGGCGAGGCGCGGGGCCTGCTGGCCGCGATCGATGCGATGCCCGGCGTGCAAGGGGCGCTCGGCCTGTGGACCCACGAAGCTCTGCCGATCGAGCGGAGCTGGCTTGCCGCACTCCCCGAACGCGTCCACGGACAGCTCACCGGCGACGCGGCCTCGGATCAGGCTCGACTCGACGCCTGGGCGGCGACGTGCACCGGCGGACAGATCCCGTCGATGCCGGTGACCGTCGAGCCGGACACCCGACTGGTGCTGGCCAGCGCCCTTACGGTCCGCACCGACTGGATCCGCCCGTTCGAACCCGGCGGCCTGGAGGCGGCGGCCGGCCCGTGGCGGGGCAGGGACATGGCCGGCCTGTCCCGGGTCACCGCACTCCTCGACCGCGTGGGAGTCACCCAGACCCCGACAGGTCCCGTCACCGTGCTCCACGTTCTCGGCGCCCAGGGAATCGATGTCCACCTGTTCCTGGGGACAGAGGACGCCCTGCCAGGGCATGTGCTGGCGGCAGCGGTGCGGACCCTCGACAACCGGAGGACAGTACTCCCGGGCGGTGAACTCCCCTACGGCGCTCCGGGCCCCGGGCTGACGGTCGAGCGTGTTCCCAGCCTCGACGGCGAATCGAAGCTGGTGGTGGAAACCGTGCCCTTCACCATCACCGCCCGCCACGATCTGCTCAAGGACCCTGAGCTGTTCGGCCTCCGAACAGCAACGGACCGAACCCGAGGTCACTTCCCCGGCATCAGCGCCGAGCCGTTGGCGGTCGAGGCCGCCGCACAGACGGTGACTGCCACGTTCGGCGCTCGCGGCTTCCGTTCCGCGAGCGTCACTGCCCTGAGCCTGGCGGGCGCGGGGCTACCGCCGCGGTTCCGCTATCGCGCCCGCATGATCAGCGCTCGATTCGACCGGCCGTTCGGCTTCCTCGCCGTCCACCGCACCTCACGGCTCGTCCTGAACGCCGGCTGGATCACCGAACCCGAGGCCTTCGAGGAATCGTCCTGGGAATGGTGAGCCCGTGAAGCAACGGACGGCACGGGGCAGCGTCGGACGGTCGGGTGTCGTGTGAAGGACGCCCGCCCGAAGCGGCGCGAGTGCGGTGGTGTCGTGGCGGCGAAGGAGCTTGCTCGCCGACCGCTCCTCGGGGTCGTGGTGCCCGCCCGGCAGGTGGCCACCGCTGCGCAGCCGTTCCGCGAACGGCGCGACCGGCGCCTCCGGCCTTGCGCCTGCCCGAACAGCCGCGTGGATCTGACGCCACCACCTCGGACGACCGGCCCCACGAGGAGCGGACGCAACGCCGGCGGTGCCGCGTCGTGCGGCACCGCCGGGCGGGGCGAGGGGTCTGCGGCAACAGACGGGGCCTCGGGTGGTGCGTGGCGACCGTCCGGACCAAGGGATGGGCGCCGTGATGGGCGGCTCCGGGTGGGAGCGCCGCGACCAGCTTCGGCCCGGGGCGGGGTGTTGCCCAAGGAGGAAACTGTTTCGCAAACGAGACCGGATGCTCGTGCACAACGGCCGCCCTCGACCTGCGGGGCCGGCGGGGTTGTCCACCTCCCGCCGGTGCGGACGAAGCGGGTCGGGTCCCACGTCGGGCCAGCGCTGGAGTGCCCTCGGACGGTTTGTGAAAAACGGCCCGCCCCAGGCCATTGCGGCGCCGCGGGACGGCCGTGAAATGCTGGGCGCGTCGCGGGCGGCAACCCGTGACAGAACGTCAAATACCGTCCGGACCAAAGGACATGATCACCATGGCCATGCGCCGTCACACCTCGCGGAGGCCCGCCAGCGGGGACGCGTTCTGCATCCACCTCCCCGGGAACCGCACGCTCGGCGTGCCCTGGATCCTCCCGACCGGCGTCGCGGTCGTCGTGCTCGTCGTCCTGGGCTACGACGTCCAGGCCGCCATCGCGGCGGTCCTCGCCACGGGCGCGGTCGCGCGCGAGCTCGGCCAGTCCTCCTGACGGTCCGGTTCATCCACCGTGGCGGGGGGGGCCCCCCGCCGGCCCCCCCCCCCCCCGGGGGGGGTTGACCGCGGCCCCCCCGGTGTTCACCCCGCTGATTTTAAAAAAAAAGAGAGCCAACTACAAACAC
>NZ_JBSHBN010000217.1:0-8570 GCF_053612025.1 Kitasatospora sp. NPDC054768 | reverse complement strand
GTGGGCTACCACGCCCTGGCCGCCCGCGGGGCGGGCCCCGCCCCGGGCGGGGTCGCGCGCGCGCGGGGCCAGACCCCCTGACGGCCGGGTACACCCCCGGGGGCGGTGCCGCACGCCTGCGCCCCCGCCACGCACCGTGAGGAGGTACGCCGTGCCACGTCGTGAGAACCCCATCGACCCGCACGCCCCGTACGCGGGGCTCGCCCTGCTGCTGCGCCGGGCCCGGGAGGAGGCGGGGCTGCCTCCCTACGAAGCCCTGGCGCATCGGACCGGTTTCTCCGTATCGGCGCTCGCCCAGGCCGCCTCCGGCAGACGGCTGCCCAGTCTGGCGGTGACCGTCGCCTACGGCACCGCCTGCGGCGGCGACCGGGAGTTCTGGGCCGCGCAGTGGAACGTCGCGCGCACTCGCCGTGCCGATGCCGGGTTCTCGGCCTCAGGCCCCGCACTGCCCCCTGACCCCGGCGGTTGCCGGACGGTGGGAGAGTTCGTGCAGTGCCTGCGCGAGCTGAAGGCCTGGGCCGGCGAGCCGTCGCTGGGGTGGGTCTCCCGGCACATGTCCAGGCATCTCGACACCCACGCGGGCCGAAGCACCGTGGGCGACGCACTGAACCTGCGGCGCCGCAGCCTGCCGCGCCTTCCTCTGCTCGTCGGCTTCGTTCGGAGCTGCCTGCACTTCGCGGCCTCGTACGGAGGTCGTGGCGGCGGACCGGGCGTTCTCGAGTGGTACCGCGGTGCCTGGCACCGGCTGCGGCGGGCGCTGTCCGAGGTGGCCCGGGAGGAGGGCGGGGGCCGCTCCGCGACGGCACCGGGCAAGGAGGTCGAGCTCTTCCGGTGGCGTCAGTCGAGGCCGCTCGTCCCCCTGGACTCCGGTCTCCCGGCCGAGGTCGTGACGCTCGCGGACACCCTTCGGGACGTGGTCCGTTCACGGCACTGCTCGATCCGCCAGGTCGCCGGGGCGGTCTTCGTCAGCCCCGCCACGATGTCCCGCTACCTGAACGGTCACCGGGTGCCGCCTCGGGATGTCGTCGACAGGCTCGCGGCCTTCGCGGCTCCCGGCCCCGGCGACGGGACGGCCCTGCGCACGATGCTCCATGAGCTCCGCTGGAAGGCGCTGAACGCGACCGGCCCGAGGACGGCGCTGACCGTCGAGCTGGCGGAGAGGTTGGATGACACCCACAGCCGTACCGGGGCCCTGGACGCGGAGGTCACCAGGCTGAAGTCCGAGGTCACCGATCTGACCATGCTTCTCCAGCAGGCGTACGAGGACGCCCAGCGGCTCAGCGCAGCCAGGCGCAGCACATGGGGGAAGGCTCCGGTTTCGGTACCGGTGCCGGTGCCGGTTTACGGTGACGTGTTCGCCGGCCTCAGGGCTCAGGTCGCGCCGCAGCCGCGCAGGCTGGCGGTGCCGGTGCGCCAGCCGTCGGGGTCCGCGAGGGTGGCGAGGGTGGTCCGCACCGGGGCGCCGTCGTCGAGCTCGGCTGCGGCAAGGGGCTCACAGCCGGTGCCTGCGGTGGCAGGGAGCCGGTCTGCCGCCGCCCCGTAGGACGGTGGCCGGGACGGTGCCAGAGGCCGTCAGCCGAGGCAGGTGTCCCGGTAGCCGGACCCGAGGAGGCTCTTGAGCGCGCCCGCGCCGGGGCACCCGAGCACGGTGGTTCCCCGGGGCGCCGGGTCTGCGACCGGTGGCCAGAGGGCAGTGCGCGGGGCAGCCGGCGACCAGGCGGCGGGCGGGCGGCGGGCGGGCGGCCGGACGCGAGCGGCGCAGAGGCCGTGGAAGGTCGGCGTCGCGAACAACCGAGTCCCGACCACTGCGGCCCGGCCACGGCCTGGGCCGCGCCGAGGACGGCGGCCAAGGCGCAGCGGGATGGCCTCGCAGCGGGCGATCCGGCGGACGGCGGCGGCGGGTGGTGTTCGAGTGGAGGGCGTGGTCACTGTGGCGAGGAGAGGGCGGACGAGCGCGCCTCCTCCAATTCGGCCACGAGCTGCTCGATCCGCTGGTTGGGCGTGTTCCCCGACCCGTAGCCCGCCAGCATCGGGAGCCGGTCGGTCTTGCCCGAGGCCAGGAGCAGCTCCGGGACGGTCGAGGAGAACAGGGTTCCCGAAACGACGGCGGGCCTCACCTCCTGGATCCCGGACCAGGTGTAGGAGCGCGAGTTGAGCAGGCCGGAGTACTTCAGGCCGGTGTCTCCGAAGGCGACGCCGTACATCGGGGCACGGATCGTCAGCATCAAGCCCGGAACACCCGTGAGGCAGATGGGGGTGAGGTCGTCGACCCTCGTTGTACTGGCCACTCCGGCGACGGCGATCAGCAAGCACATGAGCCCGATCGTGAGGTAGGCCAGTGCCGACGGATTACGCCTCTTGCGCATTTTCCATTCCACGTGTCTTGTACGCCGGGGCGGCCGGAGGCGGCGCGTCCGTTCGAGGGCCCGAGCTTCTTCATCGTGCGCACGTGGTGCGACGGTTACTTGGGGCCGTCATGGCGTCGCGGATGCGGCGGGTGCGGTCGGCGGCGGTGGTCTGGTCGAGGGTGGCCGGGCTCCCTTCGGCCCAGGCGGGGAAGTTCACCGAGCCGGCGGTGTCATGGTCGGCCCAGAGGCACACGACAAAGACGAGCAAGGCCTCGGTGCTGATTCCGCACTTCAGCCTGCCCTGCGGGTCGTGCGGGTCCCGGGCGTCGACGTCGGTCAGCGGCACCGTCCAGGCACCTCTCGGGGACTGCATCGCGGCAATCGCGGACGTTGTCACCGCGTCGGGATCGGTGATGGTGCCCCAGGCCCCACCGATGATCAGGACTCCGCCGGAGTCAGCGGTGTACCTGGCCACCAGGCTGCCGTCGAAGCTGCCTCCCCTGGGTTGAGGGTCTGCCAGGTACGGCCGACCGTGCCGGTGGTCGGCGCCTTCGTGGCGACGACGGTCACCAGATCGCCCCGCGCAGACAGCGGGGCGGCTGGCCGCCGCCCCCTTGTCCGACTACCCCTCCAACCGCAGCGCCATCCCCGGAACCTCCCGACTTGCGGTTCAGCCATGGCCTTCGCGCCGTTCGCACACCCCTTCGCGCCGGTGACGATTCACGTACGCAGTCCTACCGTTGGTGGCGATCACGGGGCGCACTCGGCGACCCGGTGTCCAGGAGGTCCCATCATGCGACGCCTCGTCACGACGCTCGGTACTCTCATCGCCGCAGGGACGCTGGCCGTGGCCGTCCCCACGTCCGCCCAGGCCGCCACGGGCACTCTGACGTTCTACAACGTGATCTTTCCTGACGGGTCGGGCTCCGGCCCGGGCGTGCCGTACGTCGACCCGGCCCCGGGCTGCTACGACGTACCGAGGGAGGCGCAGGGGCCGCTGTCGGGCGTGAACAACGCGACGGACAGCACGGTCCGCTTCTACTGGGGAGAGGACTGCACCATCGCGCTGTTCAACGTCTCGGCTGGCCGTTCGGTCAGGTTCAACTCGCATCCGCGCTCCTTCATGGTCGAGAGCTGACCGGAGGCCCGAACGCAGCTACGCCGGCCCCATGCGGCCGAAGGGCGGGCCATTCGGGCACAGAGCCCGATCAGGTGGACAGCGCCTACGTCGCTGTCCACCCCGTCCGATCTGCGGCAGCGCGAGGAGCCGATCCAGTCGGATGGTGGGCAAGGTATCGAAGGCCCCCGTCGCTACCCGGCGTCGCAGCTACAGCACGACCTCGTCCAGCCGGGTGATCTGTGCGACCTCCACCGTGCTGGCCTCGCCCGGGTCGAGGGCCTGCCAGGTGCGGCCGACCGGGCCGGCAGTCGGCGCCTTCGTGGCGACGACGGTCACCAGGTCGCCTCGCTGTGGGAGCGGTGCGGCCGGCGGGGTGACGAGTCCGTACCAGGAGGCGTCGTCCTCCAGCCACCGGCCACCGACCAGGTGCTCGACCGCGGCGAGGCCGTGCGCGGACAGCACCGCGCCGGCGCCTTCCCAGATCGTGGTCGTCGGGGTGGGCCCCACCAGCCCGGTGTCGACGTCCAGGATGGGGGTGCCGGTCGGCCTGCTGATCCTCACCATGTCGACCATGACGGTGGTCTCCATGGTGTGGTGGACGGCGTCGAGGTCCACGAGGGTGCGCACGTTCTCCGGCTCTCGCAGCGGCCCGGAGCTACGCGTCGAGCGGGATGGTGGCGACGGTGTCCCAACAGATGGGCTGTACCGCACCGCGACGCTGGCGGGCGGTGCCCGGTGAGCGGCTGGGTGACCCTGGAGGGGGTCAACGGTGTCGGCAAGAGCCACCTCGGTGCTGGCCGCCGCCGCGCTCGGCGAGCTGTGCGTTCCGTTGCTCGAGCTCCCCGACTCCCGACCCCAGGGCCTGGCCGGGCAGGTGATCGCCGCCCTTTACACCGGAGGCGACCGGTTCCTTCGCACCGGGCACCCGCGCACGGAGACGCTGCTGCTGGCCGCACTCCAAGTGCACCGGTACGAGTCGCTGCCGGCAGTAGGAGACGGGCGCACCGTGCTGGAGGACCGGGGCCCGGCCTCGGTCACCGCCTACCAGGCCGCCGTCCTCGCCGAGGCGGCCGGCGCCACCGAAACCTGGTTTTGGGTAGGGCCGCCTCGGTGCCGGGCGGGACGAGCCGCCACTGGGTGATGCGGCCGTTGTCGTCGCCGGTGACCAGGGTGTGCTCGCCGGTGGGCTGTGCCGAGGCGCCGCCGCGGGTGGTGAGACGGGTGGCGAGGGCGTCGGCGCTCAGGCTCATGGTGGCGAGAGCGTGCTCGTAAGCGCGTGGGCGGGCGAGGGGATCGCGTAGGACGTACGTCGCTAGATTCATCCTTTCGGACGAAGGCAGCCCGGAGAGGTCACCAGCATCCGGCATCTGCCCAACACCCCTGCGACCAGCGCTGCCTGGCGGTTGGCGGGCACAGTGTGGCCGACGCGGACGAGGAGGTGCTGGTGGGCAGAGGCAGCTGGCATGAGGCGGTTGTGAACGGCGCTCGGAGAGCGAAGGCAGACTCAGGAGCACGTTGAGCCACGTTCGGGTCTGCCCGGCTTGTAGAGTGCGAGCCTTGTACGCCACGCCCGCTGGAGCTGATTGTGCGCATGCTCGCTGCCCGTCTCCAAGCAGTTGGTCGATGGGAGTCCCGCTCCTGGGTCGGATCGGGGGTGAACCGTGGCGATCAGTGACGCGACCATTGCGCAGACATTGTCGGCGTACCTCGAGCGGTTTCAAGAGGAGACCGAAGCGCTGGCCGAGCCGTTGCGGCTCCTCGACGAGGGCTCCGAGTTCGCGTCCCGACGCACCTTCCCGATGCACGTGACGGTCGGCGCGCTCCTGGTCCGCGATTGCGAGGTGCTGCTCATCGACCACCTTGCTTACGGGATCACGCTGCAGCCGGGCGGCCATCTCGAACCCACCGATACCACGTTGCTCAGGGCGGCGCTGCGCGAGCTGACGGAGGAGACCGGCCTTGACGAGTGCCACATCGCGGCGCTGTCGCCGGTCCCGGTCTACGTCGAGTACGGCCTGGTGCCGGCGCGGCCGGAGAAGGACGAACCGGCGCACCACCACCTGGACATCGGGTACGCCTTCTCGACGGAACGTGCCGAGATCGGGTTCCTCCAGGAGACGGAGGTGACCGGCGCGGCCTGGTACCCGTTGGACCTGGCCGTGAGCGTGGTCGGGGAGCGTGTCGCTCGGGCGTTCGACGTCACCGCGTAGGCCCTCCGAGGCGGGCGTGACACTGCGATGTCCGCACCACGGCCCGGAGGCGTCCCCCGGTACCGGGTCGGCGCAGCCTCGCTCACTCGAGGACCGGCTTGGCGTTGCGGCTGCGCTTGAGCTCGTAGAAGCCGTCGGTCTGCGCGACAAGTACCAGGCCGTCCCAGAGCTTCCCGGAGTCCTCGCCGCGGAGGGCCTGGCGCAGCACGGGACCGAACAGGGCAGTACCGGCGATGCGCAGGACGGGGGTGCCGACGTCGAGTCCGACCTCGTCGAAAGCCTCGTGGTGGGAGGCGATGATGCGCTGGTCGTAGCCGATGGCGGTGGTGGCCGAGGCCAGGGCGGCGGGCAGCCTCGTCTCGGCGAGGGCCTCGGGGATGACGGTGGGGTCGTCGCGGCGGCGCTGGTTGTGCAGGCGGGTGCCGATGGCTGTGTACAGCGGGCCGAGGATCTGGGGGCCGGCGTGCTCGGCGGCGGCCGCGCACACCCGCACCGAGCCCCAGGCGCTCTCCATCAGCGCCCGGTATTCGGCGCTGAGGCCCTCGCCTGCGCGTTGGACGAGGTTGAGGTAGGCCAGTGACATGATCCGCCAGTCGGCGCGGATGGGGCGGACCTTCTCGACTTCCAGGAGCCAGCGGGAGGTGACCCACGCCCACGGGCACAGCGGGTCGAACCAGAAGGGCACCTCAGTGCGGGTCAGGTCGTCGTCGTGGAGCATCGGGTGGGCACCGTCCTTGTCTCGGTTCGGTCGTGCGGAGTGTCGTGGTGGGTCAGGTGTCGAACAAGCCGGCCTGGACGGGCTGGTTGGCCTTGGCGGTGCGTCCGGCGGTCTTGAGCAGGGCCGTGAGGCTGTTTAGGCGCGGGTCGAGGTCGGCGGCGGCGATGAGGTGGAGGAAGATTTTCGTGGTGACGTCGACGTCGTCGGGTGCCCGGTGGCGGTTGGGCGGCTGGGGGATGGTGAAGTGGGCCAGGAGCGTGTCGAGCTTGTAGTTGGGCAGGCCGGGGACGAGGTGCTTGGCCAGTGGGATGGTGTCGATGAGGTTGGTGCGGGCCAGCGTCGGGCAGTGCTCGGCCTGGTGGTGGAGGATGTTCGCCTCGGTGGCGGCGTGCTGGGCCACCAGCAGGTAGGGGGTGCCGGGGGTGAGGCGGCGGTCCAGCGCGCCGAGGGCCTGGGCCGGGGTGGGGGCGTTGGCGAGCTGGTCGGCGGTCAGGCCGGTCTGGGCGGTGTCGGCGGGTGTGACCGGTGCGAACGCGGGCGGGCGGATCAGGGAGGTGCTGCGGCCCCTCTCCTGCCAGGTGCCGTTGTGTAGGCGTAGGGCCAGGGCCGCAACCTCGATGGGCTGGGCCGGGCGGCCGGTGGGGGTGGTCGTCTCGAAGTCGACGATGATGAACGTCGTCGCCCGAAAGTCCGGGTCCCCGGTCAGGGCCATGTGTCCACCGTTTCCTCGAGTTCTTCGGCCGTCGTGTGCCGGGCGCGGTGCCGCGCCGGGACGAGCATGCCCGCGTAGGTGCCGCCCTGGTGTCCGTTCACTCTTCGGTGAGGGCCCGCACGGCCCGGGTCGCGGCCTCCAGGCTGGGCGCGTTCCAGTGGTGTTCGCCCGTCCACCTCTCGCACAGCGCCTGGTACAGGTTGGTCATCGCGGGGACGAACGCGGGCGGCAGCGAGGCGGGCTGGGGCCATTGGCGGCGGGGGACGCCGTCGGCGATCAGCCGGCCGACGGGCACCTCGTTGCCGGAGCGCACGTACCAGTCGCGCAGGATCTGCTTGCCGCAGTGCACGCCGTCGAACATCAGGCGGCTCTCGTCCGGGGTGCCGGGGCTGTCCGCGAGCAGCAGTTCCTGGTTGCCCGTCACCAGGAACTCGGTCTTGCCGTCGCAGTGGTTCAGCCCGACGCCGGCCGCGTGGTCGCTCAGCACGCCGTTGACCGCGATGGTGCTCTCGCGTAGGACACGGAAGAGGCGGTCGTCGAGGCCGGAGAGGCGCTGGGCGTCGGCGCGGGTCAGGAAGCGGTTGACCGGCTCGCGGGTGGTGGCGTACTCGATGGTCGGCTGCGGGAGCCGTTCGCCGACGGCGGGGACCGCGTCGAGGCCGAGGTCGGCCGGGCTCAGGTCGCCGGAGGCCAGGCGCCGGTGGACGGAGCTGCCGGGCGGGAGTTCGTTGCGGAAGAGGACCTGCAGCGGCAGGAGGTAGTTGCCCGACTGCGGGGTGGGCGGGTGGTCGAGCGTCTCCGGGAGCCGGGCGAGGCTGAACTCGATCCGGTTCGGGGTGCTCTGGCGCCGGAAGTGCGTGCGCACGCCGGCCTCCTCCAGCAGCGCGAAGTTGAAGACGGCCATCCGGCAGGCCGCTTCGCCCTTGCCGGGGATCGCATCCGGCATCGGGCCGTAGTGGAAGACGCTGTAGCGGTCGGTGTACTCGAACTCGCCGACGCCCTCGCGGGTGGCGGTCGGCGGGCGCAGGACGGTCGTCCGCTTGGTCGAGTGCAGAACGGGCACGGTGCTCCTCGGGTCGGACGGCATGGGTGCCGTCATCGGATCGGGTCGTGGACCGGGCGCGGCCCCGGGATGTCGGCGGGCCGGGCGGCGGGAGCCTGGGGTCCGGCCGGGGCGCTGCTCACCGGGGCGAGGTGGGCGCCGGCCATGGTGAGTACCCGCATGCCCGCCGCGCGGGCGGCGGCGACGCCGTCGGGCGCGTCGTCGACGGCCAGGCAGCGCTCCGGCGTGATGCCCAGCCGGCGGGCGGCGGTGAGGAACAGCTCCGGGTCCGGCTTGCCGTGGGCGGCGGGCGCGCCGGCGGCCGCGGGCCCGCGGACGCCCCCCCGCCCCCCAGGGGGGAGGCCCGGGCCCCCCGCCGGCGGGCGGGCGCCCCGGGGCCCCCGCCCCCCCCCGGCGGCG
>NZ_JBSHBN010000216.1:0-13009 GCF_053612025.1 Kitasatospora sp. NPDC054768 | reverse complement strand
AGATGAACTTCTGGTCGGCGAGGAAGGCGGCGAGCGACTTGCCGCCCTCGCCCTCGTCCTTGACGACCGTGCCCGCGGTCCGCGCCGGACGCGCCGCCACCGACTCGACCGCCGTCCACGAACCCGCCAGACCGACCTCGTCCGCCTCGATGCCCAGGTCGTCCAGGTCCAGCGACTGCACCGGCTTCTTCTTCGCCGCCATGATCCCCTTGAACGACGGGTACCGGGCCTCACCCGACTGGTCCGTCACCGAGACCACCGCCGGCAGCGCCGCCTCGACCAGCTCCGTCGCCGCGTCACCGTCACGACGACCCCGCACCACACCGCCCTCGACCGACACCTCCGACAGCAGCGTCACCTGCGGCACACCCAGACGCTCCGCCAGCAGCGCCGGCAGCACACCCATCGTGCCGTCCGTCGACGCCATACCACCGATCACCAGATCGAACCCGGTCTTCTCCAGCGCCTTCGCCAGGACCGCCGACGTCCCGATCACGTCCGTACCGTGAATGTCGTCGTCGTTCACGTGCACGGCCTTGTCCGCACCCATCGACAGCGCCTTGCGCAACGCGTCCTTCGCGTCGTCCGGCCCCACCGTCAGCACCGTCACCTCGGCGCCCTCGTTCGCCTCCGCGATCCGCAGCGCCTGCTCCACGCCGTACTCGTCCAGCTCCGACAGGAGGCCGTCCACACCCTCCCGGTCGGTGGTGTGGTCGTCCGCGAAACGACGGTCACCCGTCGCGTCCGGGACGTGCTTCACACAGACGACGATCCTCAAGCTCATGAGCGGTTCTCCTGTCACGGGTGCACGGGTGCACTGGATCCATGGCCTCAGGCATGCCGAGGGTACTGAGTGCCAAGTCCGGCCCGGCGCGGCCCGCGCACCGCAAGCACCACCTGGACCGGCATACCGTGTCGGCTCTCTTCGACTGGCGTCAGAGGCTCCACGGAGAGAATACGGCACTCAGTACCCCTCGTAAAGGAACTCAGTACCCTTCCCGGCTCCGGGGGCCGGGCGGCGGCGCGGGAAGCGGACACAAGGTTTCCGCAAGCACCGACCAGATCGCGTCATGGAATCCGCCAGACGCCCCGGGGACCATCGACCCCGGGGCCCGCGAACGGCCCCGAACCTGGGATCAAGGAGGGGGAGAAGGATGACCTTGGTGCACGGGGAACAGGACATCACCACGACGGACGGAACGCGACGGACGCCGGCGCCCTGGAGCAACAACGGGCCCTGGGAAACCCTGCGGGACCGCAAGGAGGTGCTCGTGGTCGCACAGACCATGGTGTACGCCAAGCGGCTGCACGACTTCTACTCGCTGCTCGCCCCGGACCTGCGGGTCCACGTGCAGTTCACGGTGGCACCGCACATGTTCAACGAGGGCGCCGCGGAGATCCTCCGGGCGCTGGGCGGCACCGTACTGCCGTGGGAGCAGGCGATCCGGCGCGAGTTCGACCTGATCCTGGCCGCCGGCTCCCAGGGGATCGAGCAGCTGCACGGCCCGGTCGTCCGGCTGCCGCACGGGGCCGGCAACATCAAGCTGGCCCGGCGCAGCGCCCCGGACGGCGAGCGGGCGGCCATCGGGCTCGGTCGGGACTACCTCTACTGGGAGGGACGGCTCGTCCCCACCTCGTTCGCCCTGGCCCACGAGGAGGAACTGCTCGAACTCCGGCGCGGCTGCCCGGACGCCCTGCCGATCGCCGAAGTGGTCGGCGACCCGTGCTACGACCGCATCTCCGCGGCACTGCCGCACCGGGAGGACCACCGGAGCGCCCTGGGGCTGCGGCCGGACGAGAAGCTGGTGCTGGTCTCCTCCACCTGGGGCGACGGCTCGCTCTTCACCCGGCTCGACGCCGTGCTGCCCAGACTGACCTCGGAACTGCCCCGGCACGGCTACCGGGCCGTCCTGCTGCCCCACCCCAACATCGCGGCCCAGCACTCGGCCTACGCGGTGCGCTCCTGGGCGAAGGCCACCACCCGGGGAGCCGTCACGGTGATCCCGCCCGAGACGGACTGGCGGCCGCTGCTGGTCGCCGCCGACTTCGTCATCGGGGACCACGGCTCGGTCACCCTGTACGGCGCGATGACCGGCGTCCCCGTCCTGCTCGCCGAGTACCCGCACCGGCACGTCAACCCGCGCTCGCCGGCCGCGCAGCTCGCCCGGACCGCCCCCGCGCTCGCCCCCGGACACCCGCTCACCGGCCAACTCGCCTACGCCGCCGAGCAGTACCGCCCGGAGGACTACGCGGCCATCGCCGACCGGATCAGCTCCGAACCGGGCCGCTTCGACCGCAACGCCCGCCGACTGCTGTACCGCGTCCTCGGGCTCGGCCAGCCGGCGCACACCCCGGATCCGGAACCGCTCCCGCTGCCCGAACCGCTGGACGCGATCGCGGCGGCCGACGCGCGGCGGGCCGGATGACCGCCGCGCTGCACACGGTGCGCCTGGCGCCGGTCCGCCCCGGCGCGCACGACGGCTCGGCGACCACGCTGTTCGAGGCCCGGGTGACGTCCACCGCCGGTGTCCGCCACGGGCTGCTGGCCGCCGACCCGGCGGCCACGGCGGCGGCGGAGCGGCCGGGGCCCGGGTTCGTGGACGAGCACCTCGTGCTCGACCTCACCGAGCCCGGCGGCCTGCGCTGGCGCCGGCACGCCGACGTGCTGCACCTCGGTCCCGTTCCGGCGGCGGACGCCCACGCACGGCTCGCGGGACTGTTCTCCGCGCACCCCGGGTGTGCGGTGGTCACGGCCGAACACCGTCCGGGAGCGGTGCTGGTGCTCGCCCGGACCGGGGAACGGCTCGTCCTGCGGGCCTCCGGTCCGGGCGGCGGGCCCGTCCCGCCGCCGGCCCTCGGCTCGCTGGCGCACGCCTGGCTGGCGGCCGGACGGACGCTGGACGAACTCGACCGGGTCAGCGCCGCCGGGTGCCGCACCCCGGGCTCCGGGTGGAACCGGCTCACGCCTCCGGTTCGCCCGGACAGGGAGTGACGGCGCCGTCCACACCGTACGCGGCGAGGCGGTCGGCCAGTCTGGCCGCCTCGGCCGTGGCACCGACCTCCTGGTACCGGGCCCTGGACTGCTCGAACCGGGCCCGCGCCGCGTCCGGTCGCCCGCGCAGTTCCTCGACCTGCCCGGCGAACTCCAGCGTCCGCGCCTCCCAGTGCGCGGACAGCCGGGCCCGGAACCCCGCCAGGGCCTCCTCCAGATGGGCCTCGGCACGCTCGTACGCACCCAGCCGGCCGTGCGCCAGGCCCAGGAAGGCCGTCGCGCGGGCCGCCTCGTAGTCGTCCTCGATCGAGGCCAGCTCGCGGCCCGCCCGCTCGACCGGCTCCACCGCCTCGGCCGCCCGGCCGGCCAGCAGCAGCACCTCGCCGTACGCCAGCCGGGCCAGCGCCGAACCGCGCAGGTAGTCCTCGGCCTCGCGGAGCCGGACCACCTCGTGCAGGCACTCGGCGGCCGCGTCCAGCCGGCCGGCCATCCGGTGGGTCTGGCTGAGCCCGTACAGCGCGTCCGCCTGCACCAGCGGACGGCCCAGCTCCCGGGCGAGGACGAGGGCTTCGGTGAACCAGCGCGCCGCCTCCTCCCCCTCCCCCGCGTTCCGCAGTCCGTTCCCGCCGTCGGTCAGCATCCGCAGCTCGCCGCTGCGGGAACCGGCCGCCCGGGCCGCGTCCAGGCCGATCCGGGTGGCCTCGACCCACAGCCGGGCCGGGCGCAGCCGTAGGAACAACGGCCACATGGCGTCCGCGAGTTGCCACGCCGCCGTGGGGCGGTCCAGTTCCCCGCACCAGCGCAGGACACCCGCCAGCCGGTCGCGTTCCGCGTCGTACCACTCCAGGGCCGGGACGTCGCCCCCGAACTCCCGCGCCGGATGGACGGGGCGGCTGCGGTAGTCGCGGGCGAGGGTGCGGTGGGTCGGCGAGACGACCGCCTCGGCGGCCGTGGCCGAGGCGAGGTACCAGTCGACGAGCCGGTCCAGCGCGGCCCCGGTGGACCCGGCCGCCCGGACCCGCGCCCCGTGCGCCCGGGCGTGCAGCCGCACCAGGTCGTGGAAACGGAACCGCTCCGGCCCGGTCTCCTCCAGCAGGTGCACATCGATCAGACCGTCCAGCAGCCGATCGGCCCCGGCCACGTCCACGTCCGCCAGCACGGCGGCGTTCTCCAGGGTGAACTCGGCGAAGGGCAGCAGGCCCAGCAGCCCGTAGAGCCGGGCGGCCTCCGCTTCCAGCACGCCGTAGGACGCGTCCAGCAGGTCCCGCACCGTCTCCCCCTCCACGTTCAGCACCGCCAGCCGGTCGGTGCCGCGGCCGAGCATCTCGGCCGTCGCCGCGAGCGACTGGGCCGGGCGCGCCGCGATGCGGGCCGCCGCCAGGCAGATCGCCAGCGGCAGCCCGGCACAGGCCTCCACCACCTCGGCCGCGGCGGCGCGCTCGTCGACCACCCGGTGCCTGCCGACCCGCGCGGCGAGGATCTCGGTGGAGGCCTCCCGGGCGAGCGGGCCCAACGGCCGGAACACCGCACCGTCGATGCCCAGCCCGGTGAGCCGGCGGCGACTCGTCACCACGACCACCGTGTGGTCCGAGCCGGGCAGCAGCGGTCGCACCTGGGCGGCCGTCGAGGCGTTGTCCAGCAGCACCGCGATCCGCCGCTCCGCCGCCAGCGAGCGCCAGAGCGCGGCCCCCTCCTCCAGGCTCCCGGGCACCGGGGAGATCCCGAAGGCCCGAAGGAAGCCGCCGAGGGCCTCGGCCGGGTCGGCGGGGCCACCGGGCGCGTAGCCGCGCAGGTCCGCGTACAGCTGGCCGTCCGGGAAGCGGCCGGCCTGGCCGCGCAGCCACTGCGCGGCCAGGGCCGTCTTGCCGACCCCGGCGGGGCCGGTCACCACGAGGGTGACGTCCGCCGCCCCGGCGTCGGGGGCCAGCGAGAGGTCCAGCGCCTCCAGGTCCGCCTCCCGCCCGATCAACCGCCGCGGACAGGGCGGGAGTTGCCTGGGCGTGGGCAGGGCGGACGCGCCGTGCAGGTGCAGCCCGCCGTGGATCGTTCCGGCCTGCACCACCGGACCGGCGACCGTCGTGGCACCGGCCAGCGAGTTCCGCACCACTCCGTACGGCAGGTTGACGTCGTTCACCGGCGCCCGCCGACCACGGTCGATCCTGTCACTGGGCCCCCCGGCCTCGGACGAATTACCCCTGCGGCGCTATCACATGACGCTTCGTCATGTCGAGACAATTCCCAAAGGCATGGGCACCGAACCCTGCGGTGGTATGGCCGATTACCTCACGTGCATGCGATGCTCACCCGCGACACGGCAAGCTGGTAGCCAACCGGCGGGGGGCGTCAAGATGCGGGTTCATCTCCTGGGTTCAGTTGAACTGTCGGTAAACAGTGAGCAATTGGCGATCCCATCGGACAAGCGGCGACAGTTACTGGCGGCCTTGGCCCTGGAGGTCGGAAGGCCGCTGTCCCACACGTCACTCGCGGACCGACTATGGGACAACGAACCGCCTCCCAGTGCGCTGGCCAGCCTGTACAGCCATATCTCCCACCTTCGCGCCCTGTTGAGACGGGCAACCCGGTTCGCCGGGGGGCAAAGCCCGCCGGACGCCCCGGCGATCGACACCCGATCGCACACGTACACCCTCAGGGCCGACCCCCAACTGATTGACTGGCATCAGTATCTGGACCTCGCCCGACAGGCCAGACTCCTCGCCGAGAACGGGCAGGATCACCAGGCCAGAACCGTACTGAACCGAACCGAGGAGCTCTGGTGCGGTGAGCCGCTCGCCGGGCTTCCGGGCACCTGGGCCCAGACCGCCCGCACCGCCATGGCCGACCAGCACTTCACCACCACGCTGCTGAGGGTCGAGGTCGACCTACGCCTCGGCCGGCACCACGAGTTGATCCCCGAGCTCACCGCGCTGCGCGAGGACCGTCCCACCGACGAACGTCTTGCCGGGCACCTGATGACCGCCCTTCACGCCGCCGGCCGACAAACGGAGGCGCTGGCCGTCTACCCCGCCGTCGTCCGCCTGCTTCACGCCCACTTCGCCACCGAGCCCGGTGGCCCGCTCACCCGCCTGCATCAGCGCATGCTGCGTGGCGAACCGCTCCCCGGTGAACGGGGGCGAGCCGTGATCACTCCACCCCCCTCACTGGTTCCGGCCCCTCGCGTGACGCCTCCGGCGCGGGTGCCCGGACGGCACCGCATGGTCGGCAGGGAGGAGGACCTGCGCCGGGTACTGCCCCGCCCCCACGACCGGCTCGCCCACGGCGGCGTCGTCACCGTCTCCGCGATCCTCGGCATGCCGGGGGTCGGCAAGACCACCCTGGCCCTGCACGCCGCCGACCTGATGTGCGAGTACTTCCCGGACGGCTACGTCTACCTCAACCTGCGCGCCCACGTCGGCAACCAGCCGCCGCTCACCCCGCAGGCAGCGGGCGCCCTCCTGCTCAGACGCCTGGGCGTTCCGGCCACCAGCATCCCGCTCGACGCGGAGGAGGTCTTCGCACTGTGCGTGGAGGCCCTGTCCTCGCGTCGGGCCGTCGTCATCCTCGACGACGCCTCGAATGCCACTCAAGTCCGCCCGCTGCTGCCGCCCGCACCGACCGCCCTGGTCATCATCACCAGCCGTCAGCGCCTCACCGACCTCCCGGACGCCAAGACGGTGTTCCTGGACGTCCTGACGGTGGATGACGCCGTCGCCCTGTTCCTGAACGTGGTCGGCCCGGAGCGCGCGGTGGAGCGGGAACACATCATCGAGATCGTGAAGCTTTGCGGCCTGCTTCCACTCGCCATCGCACTGGCCGCCAGCCGCTTCAAGGCACGCCCGTCCTGGACGCTCCCCCATCTCGCGCGGCGGCTGGCCCGCAAGACCGGACGCCTTGCCGAATTCCGCAATGGGTCGGAGAGCATCGCCCGGGCGTTCGAGCTCTCCTACCGCTATCTCCCGCCGAGCGAGCGCTCGGCCTTCCGACTGCTCGGGCTCCATCCGGGCCCGGACTTCGGGCTCCACGCGGCAGCCGCGTTGCTCGGGCAGCCGGTCGACGTGACCGACCGCATTCTCGAGGCACTGTTGAACTGCCATCTGATCCAGGAGATCTCACCGGAGCGCTACCAGTTCCATGACTTGATCAGGGAATTCGCCGCCGCTCTGGATCCGGGCGAGGAGCAACGAGCGGCGGCCGTCAATCGGCTGTTCCGCTACGCTCTCCACGCCGCTGACGCCGCGGACCGCCTCCTCTATCCGCGGCGTTCGAGACTGCCGGTTCCCGAGCCCGTCGGCGGGCCCGACCTGGCCGACCTGCTGACGGACCTCGCCCTGGACTCCCACGAGTTGGTGAAGGCCTGGCTGACCACGGAACGTCCGGGCCTGCTGGCCCTGGTGGCGAACTCCGGGGAGCTCGGATTCCCCGAGAGCGGCGCCTGGATCTCCCATGTGCTGGCCGGCCACCTCGAAGCCGAGGCCTACTGGAGCGACGCCCATGACATGCACCGGACGGCCGCAGCCCACTGGCGATCCGTCGGGAACGACCGCTGCGAGGCGCGGGCGCTGATCGACCTCGGCGCGACGCTCGCCAACGCGTCCCGCTATCCGTCCGCCGTCGAAGCCCTGTCGCACGGACTGGACCTGGCCCGGGCGGAGGGCGACCGGGATGCCGTCGCCAACGCACTCGGGATCCTCGGCCTCGCCCGATGGCACCAAGGGGCGCTGTCCGAGGCCCTGGCTCATCAGGAGGAGGCACTGGGCATCCGCCGGGAGGCCGGCGACCACTGGAATGCCGCCCGCTGCCTCGCGAACGTCGGCATCGTGCACAGCTCTCTGGGCAATGCGGAATCCGCGCTGTCCGCCTACAGCAACGCCCTCCCGCTCGCCCGCGACTTCAACGACCGGCCGTTCGAGTTGCGCATCCTCAACAACATCGGCGACCTCCACCTCGGAGCCCGGAACCTCCTCGCGGCCCGATCAGCCTTCGAACTGGTCCTCAGCCTCGGGAGTGGCCACCTGCCCCAGTTCGACCTCGCCATCGTGAAGATCAATCTGGCGGCCTCTCTCTCGATTCCCGGAGAGCTCGACCGCGCCCTGGAGCTGTACGGGTCGGCCCTCGCGACCTTCCGGGAGAGCGGTGGCGTGCGAACGGAGGTGAACGCCCTGATCGCCCTCGCGGACACCCTCCGCGCCGCCGGGCGCCACACGGACGCCCGCGACCAGTACACCACCGCGCTGGGCCTCGCACGCTCCGTCGGAACCACCCGCGAGCAGGCCATCGCCCTCCGCGGGCTGGGTTTGTGCTCGGACGCGCTCGGCCTGCCCGACGAGGCTGCCGAGCACCTGGCGACAGCCGCCCACCTCGCCGAGCGGATCCACGCGGTCGAGGAGGCCACCCGAGCCAGGGACGCACTCGCCGAGATCCGCGACCGCCAGGACCGATGCTCCTCGTGACGGAGTACCCCTCGCCCCACATGTGGCACACATATGACTACCAGTCAAGATGCCTGCTACGCAAGCGACTTGATTGACACGGGTGTCTCCTGATGCACTGGTGTTCCGAAGGGGAACGCCCCTTCGAGCACAGCTGAAGGAGAACGACAACCTTGCACCACGTAACATCACCCCGGGTACGTTCGACCTCTCGCGCGAGGGTCTCGTTCGACCACAACCACAACCAGGATGGCTCGTCGTCGTGCTGGGAGTGGTTGCCCATCTGGTGTGCACTGCCCCGGGGCGCCAGCGGCACGCTCCCCAGCTGCTGATGTGAGCGAGCCTCCCGCCCTCGTGCCCACGCACGAGGGCGGGAGGGCGCGGGAGACCGGGTCGCGCGCACCGGACCGTACGAGCCACCGGTCAGGGTCTGCTGCGGACCAACGTCACAGCCGCCTCTCCCGTGTACACCCGGAACGTCAGCGTCTCCTGAAGGTAGAGCTGAATCGTTTCGGCATCGTGGGAGAGGTAGCCCACCGAGGCGTCCTGGCCAAGGAAGAGCTCGAAGTCCCCGCCGCGGGCGGAGAGCAGGTAGGCGCCTTCGATGGCCGGGGCCCAGATGATGTCCCCGTCGAGGAGGCGGGCGATGTGGTTGTGGACGGGGTAGCCGTGGTCGCTGGTCTCGTTGACCGCGGTGAAGGCGTCCGCGCCGAGCAGGAGTGAGTACGGGCCGCCGACGCCGGCGAGGCGGAGGGCGGTGAGCCCGCGGCTGACGGCCTCCGGGTATTCCCTGACGTCCTGCGGGAGTTGGACCGCAGGGTTGGTGGAGGCGGCGCGGATGCCGTCGATGCCGGCGGCGCGGTAGCCCTCGAAGACGGCGCGGTCCTCGGCCAGGGCGAGCTTGCGACCGGCGTCCTTGACGGGCTGCCAGTCGGAGTCCCGGGAGCCGCGTTCGACGTCGTCCACGGCGTCGCGGCGGACGGTGAAGGGGACGCGCAGCTCGACCACCGGCTGGGCGGCGCGGGCGCGGGCCTGGATGCCGTCGGTCGGGGGGTCGATGGCGGTCAGGTGGCCGGTGCCGACGGCCGCGAGGGTGGCGCCCTCGGGGCCGTTGAGGTCGACCACCCGGCGGCCGGCGATGTGGAGCTTGAAGGTCTGGCGGGCCTCCTCCTCGATCTCCTCCCACGCGGCGGCGGAGATCGGGGCGAGGTCCCGGTGGAGGTTGTTCATGTGCGGGGTCCTGTTCAGGTGGTCTGTCAGGGCGTCTGTCAGGTGGTCTGCTTGAGGCTTCCGATGCCGAGCGAGCCGCCCCCGGAACCGGCCACGGAAGCGGGGACGGCCGCGGGAACGGCCGCGGGGACGGGGACGGACGCGGAAGCAGCCGGCGCCGGCGGCGGGGAGTCGAGGAAGTCGGCGGTCGGGACGAAGAACAGCCCGCCGGTGACGGCGGTGGAGAAGTCGAGCAGCCGGTCGGTGGTGCCGGGCGGGTTGCCGATGAACATGTTGCGCAGCATCTCCTCGGTCACCCCGGGGTCGGCCGCGTAGCCGATGAAGTAGGTGCCGACCTCACCGTCACGGCCGGCGGAGCCGAAGGTGCCGTACGGCATGTTGAAGCGGACAATCTGCCGTTCCTCGCCGTCCGGGCCGGTGATCACGGTGAGCGCCACGTGCGAGTCGGCGGGTTTGACGTCGTCGGACAGCTCGATGTCGTCGAGCTTGGTGCGGCCGACCGCCCCCTCCTGCTGCTCGACGCTCAGCGCGTTCCAGGTGTCCATGTCGTGCACGTACCGCTGCACGACGACGTAGCTGCCGCCGGTGAACTCCGGGTCCTCGGCGCCGATCAGGGCCGCGCGTTCGGCGGCCCGGCCCTCCGGGTTCTCGGTGCCGTCGACGAAGCCGAGCAGGTCCCGGTCCTCGAAGTACTTGAAGCCCTGGACGGAGTCGACGACGGCCGCCGCCCCGGCGAGCCGTTCGGTGAGCTTCGCGGCCAGCTCGAAGCAGAGGTCCATCCGTTCGGCCCGCAGGTGCAGCAGCAGGTCGCCGGGGGTGGCCGGGGCCCGGTGGCGGGGCCCGGCCACGTCCCGGAAGGGGTGCAGGGAGGACGGCCGGGGGCCGGCGAAGAGGCGGTCCCAGAGTTCGGAGCCGATGCCGGTGACGCAGGTGAGGGCGCCCTCGGGGGCGCGGAAGCCGACGGCGCGGCGCAGTCCGGCGAGCTCGGGCAGCAGGTCGCGGACGGCGTCCTCGCGGCCGGGTTCGACGGTGAGGATCAGGAAGACGGCCGCGCTGGTCAGCGGGGAGAGCACGGCTTGCGGTTCGGTCTGCATGGTGCGTGACCTCTCTCAGGACGCCCGGGAGGCGTCCCACTCGGCGCGGTAGTCGGCGAAGATCCGCTGGAGGTGGTGTCCGATCTTCAGGCCGAGCGCCAGGCAGGTGAACAGTGCGAGGACGGGGTTCTCCCGCAGCAGGCTCACGGCAGCCGCTCCCGGCGTGGCACGGGGACGCCGGGCGGGGGATGGACCAGCACTGATCCGATCATGGGAATGATTACATCGCAAAGCGGACAATCCGGCACGGCCGACGCACAGCCGAACGGCCCCACCGGGCGGACCGGACGGACCGGACGGCCCCGCCGGAAGCCGTTCCGACGGGGCCGTTCAATGCGGGCCGTTCGACGCGGACGGGCGGCCCTCCCCCACGGGCGTCGGGCGGCTTCAGACCCGCAGCGCCGCCAGCTGCTCGGCGAACGGCACCACCTGCTCGGGCAGCTCCGGCGCCGCCGGGTCGCGCCCGGCCAGCAGCGCCGCCAGCTCCCCGGCCGCCCGGTCGATCCGGCGCGGCAGGCCGTCGGTGAGGCCGTCCCCCGCCGTGCCCCAGTCGTCGGTGGCCGCGTAGACGGCGGTCGGCAGCACCACCGCGCGCAGGTAGCTGAACAGCGGGCGGACGGCGTGCTCCAGGGCGAGCGAGTGCCGGGGCGTGCCGCCGGTGGCGGCGATCAGCACCGGCTTGCCGGTGAGCGCGTCGTTGTCGATCACGTCGAAGAAGGACTTGAACAGACCGCTGTACGAGGCCGTGAAGATCGGTGTCACCGCGATCAGGGCGTCCGCCTCCGTCACCGCCTCGATCGCCGCGCGCAGCCCGGCGCCGGGGAAGCCGGTGACGAAGTTGTTGGCGATCTCCACCGCCAGGTCCCGCAGTTCGACCACCGTGACGTCCACCTCGCGGCCCTCCGGGGCGAGCCGGCGCACGGTCGAGTCGGTGAGCCGGTCCGCCAGCAGCCGCGTCGAGGACGGCTTGCTCAGTCCGGCGCTCACCACCACCAGCTTGTACGCGGTCACTTGGCCACCTCCGCCTTCTCGTTCTCCCGCGCGTCCCGGGCCGCGACCAGCGCGGCGTGGGTCGGCCCCTGCGGCACTCCGGCCGGGCGGCCCTTGGCGAACTCCTCGCGCAGCACCGGCACGACCTCCTCGCCGAGCAGGTCCAGCTGCTCCAGCACCGTCTTCAGCGGCAGGCCGGCGTGGTCCATCAGGAACAGCTGGCGCTGGTAGTCGCCGAAGGTCTCGCGGAAGGTCAGGGTCTTCTCGATGACCTCCTGGGGGCTGCCCACGGTCAGCGGGGTCTGCTCGGTGAACTCCTCCAGCGAGGGCCCGTGCCCGTAGACCGGCGCGTTGTCGAAGTACGGACGGAACTCGCGCACCGCGTCCTGGGAGTTCTTCCGCATGAACACCTGCCCGCCGAGGCCGACGATCGCTTGCTCGGGCGTGCCGTGGCCGTAGCGGGCGAAGCGCTCGCGGTAGAGGCTGATCAGCTTCTTGAAGTGCTCCTTGGGCCAGAAGATGTTGTTCGCGAAGAAGCCGTCCCCGTAGTAGGCGGCCTGCTCGGCGATCTCGGGGCTGCGGATCGAGCCGTGCCAGACGAACGGCGGGACGTCGTCCAGCGGGCGCGGGGTGGAGGTGAAGCCCTGCAGCGGGGTGCGGAAGCGGCCCTGCCAGTCCACGACCTCCTCGCGCCACAGCTGGTGCAGCAGCGCGTAGTTCTCGACCGCGAGCGGGATGCCCTGGCGGATGTCCTGGCCGAACCAGGGGTAGACCGGGCCGGTGTTGCCGCGGCCCATCATGACGTCCGCCCGGCCCTCGGCCAGGTGCTGGAGCATCGCGAAGTCCTCGGCGATCTTCACCGGGTCATTGGTGGTGATCAGCGTGGTCGAGGTGGAGAGGATGATGCGGTCGGTCTGCGCGGCGATGTAGCCGAGCATGGTCGTCGGCGAGGACGGGACGAACGGCGGGTTGTGGTGCTCGCCGGTCGCGAAGACGTCCAGGCCGACCTCCTCGGCCTTGCGGGCGATGGCCACCATCGCCTTGATCCGCTCGTGCTCGGTGGGGGTGCGACCGGTGGTGGGGTCGGTCGTCACGTCGCCGACGGAGAAGATTCCGAACTGCATGCTGCTCACCCGTCCCAGGTAGTCCAACTTTCAACCACCTTAGCACCCTGGTGCGGATCGTTATTCCCGCCGGCCCCGTTCCCGGCGGTCGGCGCCGACCGCCGACCGCCGGCCGCGGAACGCGGACCCGCCCCGGGCGGGGCGCCGTAGCGC
>NZ_JBSHBN010000215.1:0-13167 GCF_053612025.1 Kitasatospora sp. NPDC054768 | reverse complement strand
GGGTGCGGCGGGGAGCCCGGCCGGCCACCGCCGGACGGGCGGGCGCCGGGGCGGCCGGGCGGCGGGCGGCGGCCGGAGCGGGAGCGGGAGCGGCAGCCCCGGCGGGAGCGGGGGCTGGCAGGCCGGGCCCGGAGTCGGTGACCTCGATCCGCAGCCGGTCGCCGCAGATCGAGGCGGTGACCTGGAAGCCGTCGTCGGGCCGCCCGGTGGCGCCGTGCTCGACGGCGTTGGCGCAGGCCTCGGTGAGGGCGACGCCGAGGTCGTCCGCGATCTGCGGGTCGACGCCCGCGGTCGCCATCGCACCGAGCAGGATGCGCCGGGCCAGCGGGACGCTGGCCGGGTCGCGCTTGAGGTGCAGAGTCCACCAGATGTCCACGGGAGGTCCCTCCTGGCTGCGGCTCCACATACAACTAGGTATCTCCGGGCGATTCGCGGGTGAACCGTGCCCGGGGGCCGCTACCGCCCGTTCGGCGGATGGACCGGGGGACGGGGTCTGTGCCGGGCGACGCGTACGCCCCCTCGCACGCCGCCGCCGAAAGGGGCATTCGTAGGGATTTCCCACCCTGCCCGTGTCGGCGGCGTACGCAATGAGAGGATGGCCCGGCCATGACTGCCCTCGCCGCCGCCCCTCTCCCGGGCGCCCCCGGACCGGCTCAGCCGGTGGGGTCCGCCGCCTGGGACCTGCGGCTTGCCCGGGCGGTCCCGTTCGCGCTGGTCTGCACCCTGATAGCGGCCGCCGGGCACGCCCTGGCGGGGGGCGGGAACGTGCCGCCGACCGCGTTGGCGCTGGGTTTCGCCGCGGTGCTGGCCTTCGCGGCGGTCTGCGGCGGGCGGGAGCGTTCGCTGGCGGGCATCGCCGGGGCGCTGGGTGCCGGGCAGCTCGCGCTGCACTGTCTCTTCCACGGCTTCAACGGCTTCAACGGCTCCATGCCGGGCATGCACCACGGCGGCCCCGGGCCGCTGACCGTGCCGCAGGTGGCCGGTCGGCTGATCTGCAACGAGGCGCGCCCCGGCACGCTGCTCGGCCTGTCCGGCGGCCCGTCCGCGGAGCAGCTGGTCTCCTCCGCGGGCCTGGATCCGCACGCGTTCGCCGCCGCGCCCTGGTGGCAGGCCGGTGTCCTCGGCATGACGCCGTCGATGCTGGCCGGGCACCTGGGTGCCGCGCTGGTCGCGGGCTGGTGGCTGCGGCGCGGCGAGGCGGCGCTGTGGCGGCTGCTGCGGGTGGCCGCCACGGCGGCCCGGGAGCACTGGGCGGCGCCGTTGTGCACGGCGTTCGCGCTGGTGGCCGCGCTGCTGCGCGGTCTGTTCGGCGTGGCGGGCCCGGCCCGCCGGTTCGGTGCCCGGGGCGGGGAGAGCCTGTTCCCGACGGGTGCGGTGCTGCGGCACAGCGTGGTGCGGCGCGGTCCGCCGTGCGGGGCCCTCGCGTACTGACCGGCGTCTCCCGGCGGCCCTGCGGCCGCGTCGGGTGCCGGTGTGCGCACCGTCCGGCCGTTCCCCCGACCACCGGGGCGGCCCGAGGCTCTGCCCCCACCTCCCCACGCGCGGCCCCCGCGGTACGGATCGTGTCCGTCGCCCGGTACCGGCTGCCGCCGAGCTCCGATCGGAGACCCGCATCATGCGTTCCCTTCCCACCCGTCGTCTCGCCGCCGTCGCCCTCACCGCCGCCGCCTCCGTGGTGGCGCTGGCCGGCCCCGCCTTCGCGCACGTCACCGTGAACCCGGGCGCGGCCGCCCAGGGCGGCTACACGGCCGTCGACTTCCGGGTGCCGAACGAGAGCGACACCGCGGGCACGGTGAAGCTGGAGGTCAACCTCCCGCTGGACCACCCGCTGGCCTCGGTCCGGACCCTGCCGCTGCCGGGCTGGACCGCCGCGGTCGAGAAGGCCAAGCTCGACAAGCCGATCAAGGTGCACGGCAACGACGTCACCGAGGCCGTCTCCAAGATCACCTGGACCGCCGACGCCGGCACCAAGATCGCCCCCGGCCAGTTCCAGGAGTTCCGGGTCTCGCTCGGCCCGCTGCCGACCGACACCGACAGCCTGGTCTTCAAGACCCTCCAGACCTACGACAACGGCGACATCGCCCGCTGGATCGACGAGTCCAAGGAGGGCCAGCCCGAGCCGGCCAAGCCCGCCCCCGTCCTGAAGCTCACCAAGGCCGCCGAGGGCGACGGCCACGGCGTCACCGCGTCCCCGGCCGCGGGCGCCCACGGGGACAGCTCCGACCACGCCGCCTCCGCCGGCGACGCCAAGTCCAGCGACTCCACCGCCCGCACCCTGGGCGTGGTCGGCATCGTGGTCGGTGTGATCGGCACCGCCGTCGGCGTGCTCGGCCTGCGCCGCAAGAACGGCGGCTCCGCCTCCTGACCCCCGCGCCGGCGGCGCCGCACCCGCAGGACGGGTGCGGCCCCGCCGGCGGCCCACCGCGCACGATCGGAACTCGCATGCCCCGCACCACCCGCACCACCCGCCTGGCCGGCGCGGCCGCCCTGGCGCTGGCCGCCGCCCTGACCCTCTCCGCCTGCGGCTCCTCCGGCGGCGACTCCACCGTCGCCAAGGTCACCCGGCAGAAGGAGGACACCCCGTACCAGGGCACCAAGCTCGCCAAGAACTTCGAGAAGCCGGACCTCCAGCTGACCGACACCTCCGGCCGGCCCTTCGACCTGCGGCAGCAGACCAACGGCAAGGCCACCCTGCTGTTCTTCGGCTACACCAGCTGCCCGGACGTCTGCCCGACCACCATGGGCGACATCGGCGTCGCGATGAAGGCGCTGCCCGAGGCGGACCGGCAGAAGGTCAACGTCGTCTTCGTCTCCACCGACCCGCAGCGCGACACCCCCCAGGTGCTGCGCACCTGGCTGGACTCGATGGGCAGCGACTTCATAGGCCTCACCGGGGACCTGGCCAAGGTGAAGACCGCGGCCAAGTCGCTCGGCATCATGATCGAGGACCCGGTGGTCAACGGGGACGGCACGGTCACCTCCACCCACGGCGCGCAGGTGCTGGCCTTCCTCCCCTCGGACGACAAGGCGCACGTGCTCTACATGAGCGGCACCGAGGAGAAGACCTACGAGCACGACCTGCCGCTGCTCGCCAAGGGGGTCGCGGCGTGACCTCGGTGCAGACCGGAACCGGCCGCTTCCGCCGCACCGCCCTGCTCGGTGCCGTCGTCGCGACGGCCCTGGGCGGCGGCGCCATCCTGGCCGCCTGCGGGACGGGCGGCGGCACGGGCGGGCAGGACGGTGCCGCCGGGGGCCCGGCCAGGCTCAGCGTCGCCGACTCCTACATCCCGCTGCCCCCGGCCGGCG
Organism: Kitasatospora sp. NPDC054768; assembly: GCF_053612025.1. NCBI lineage: Bacteria > Bacillati > Actinomycetota > Actinomycetes > Kitasatosporales > Streptomycetaceae > Kitasatospora > Kitasatospora sp. NPDC054768. The sequence goes on along the minus strand of NZ_JBSHBN010000215.1, from coordinate 9,861 downwards.
GCATGGCGGCCGGCTACCTGACCGTCCGCAACGACGGCGGGCAGGACGAGCTGCTCAAGGTGACCAGCCCGGCCGCCGGGTCGGTCACCATGCACCGCTCGACCGCGTCGACCATGGAGCAGGTGGACAGTCTCGACGTCCCCGCGCACGGCACCCTGCAGCTCGCCCGGGGCGGCAACCACCTCATGATCATGGGATGGCAGAAGACCCCGGCCCTCGGCGACGAGCTGGAGCTCGACCTCACCTTCGCCAAGTCCGGCACCATCTCCGTCAAGGTTCCGGTCAAGGAGCTCACCTACCGGCCCAGCCAGAGTTAAGGGGACCGCCACCATGCAGTCGGCCGGCCTGGAGAAGGCCACCCACCGCCGGATCGCCGGGGTGCTCGGAATGCTCGGCGCGCTGCTCGCGCTGATGCTCGCGGGCGCCGGTCCGGCCTCCGCGCACGCCACCCTGGATTCCACCGACCCGCGGCAGAACTCGGTCGTCGCCACCGCCCCGCAGGCGGTGACGCTGACCTTCAGCGAGTCCGTCTCGCTCTCCGGCGACTCCGTCCGGGTGCTCGACCCGGCCGGCCAGGCCGTGGACACCGGCAACCCGGCGCACGCCGACGGCAAGGGCAACACCGCCCGGGTCGGGCTGCGCGGCGGGCTCGCCAACGGCACGTACACGGTGGCCTGGCGGGCGGTCTCGGACGACTCGCACCCGGTCGGCGGGGCGTTCACCTTCTCCATCGGCGCGCCCTCGGACACCTCGGTGTCGGCGACCGCGCTGCAGGGCGCGGAGGCCGACGGCCTGGTCGCCTTCCTGTACGGCACCGGGCGCACCGTCGCGTACACCGCGTTCGCGCTGCTGGTCGGCGTCGCCGCCTTCGTCCTGATCTGCTGGCCGGCCGGCACCGCCCGGCGCCGGGTGCAGCGGCTGCTGATGACCGGCTGGACGGCGCTGCTGGTCTCCACCGTCGCCGTGCTGATGCTGCGCGGCCCGTACGAGCGCGGCTCGGGGGTCGGGCAGGCCTTCGACCTGTCGCTGATGCGCGCCACGCTGGACGAGCGGATCGGCACCGCGCTGGCCGCCCGGCTGCTGCTGCTCGCGGCGGGCGGGGTGTTCCTGTCGCTGCTGGTCGGGCAGCTGGGGCAGCCGCCGCGGCCGGCCGTCCCGAAGCCGCGGGACGAGGACGGCTCCGAGGGCTCCAAGGGCTCCGAGGACGCCGCCGGCCCCGCCGGTCCCGCGGTGCCCGAGGAGGACGCCGAGGCCGCCGAGCTGCGCGAGCTGGAGCGGCGGGCCGCCGAACGGCCGCAGCGCGAGGTCCGGCTCGGGCTCGGCGTGGCCGGGCTGGTGCTGGCGGTCGCCCTCTCGGCGACCTGGGTCGGCGCCGACCACGCCTCGGTGGGCATCCAGGTCTGGCTGGCGCTGCCGCTCGGCATCCTGCACCTGCTCGCCATGGCGCTCTGGCTGGGCGGGCTGGCCGCGCTGCTGGTCGCGCTGCGCGAGGGCGTCGGCGCCGAGGTGGTGGACCGCTTCTCCAGGATCGCCTTCGGCGCGGTGGCCGTGCTGGCCGTCACCGGGATCTACCAGTCCTGGCGGGGCCTGGGCAGCTGGGGCGCGCTGACCGGCACCGAGTACGGGCGGCTGCTGCTGGTGAAGAGCGGCTGCGTGGTCGCGATGCTCGGCGTCGCCTGGATCTCCCGCTCCTGGCTGGCCCGGCTGCGCTCGGCCCCGGCCGAGTCGGTGGAGGTCGCACCGGCCGAACTGCCGGAACCGGTCGCCGTGGCGACGCACAGCGAGGACCCGGTCCGGCAGGCGCAGCTGGAGCGCCAGCGGGCCGCCCTGCGGAGCGCCGGACGCGACCGGGGGCTGACCCCGACCCGGGCCGGGCTGCGCCGCTCGGTGCTGGTCGAGGCGCTGGTCGCGGTGGCGGTGCTGGTGGTCACCACGATGCTCACCAACTCCCCGCCCGGACGGGTCGCGGGCGAGCTCAAGGCCGGGGCGGCCGCCGCTCCGGCGGCCGGCGGGGCCCCGGTGGCGCCGCAGACCGAGCCGGGCCGCACCGTCGAGCTCAAGCTCCCGTACGACACCAAGGGCCGGACGCCGAACGCCAAGGGCACCGCGACCGTCACCCTCAACCCCGCCCGGACCGGGCCGAACGAGGTGAAGCTCGCGCTGGACAGCGCGGACGGGCAGCCGGTGGACGTCCCCGAGGTGGAGCTCGCCTTCACCCTGCCGGACCGCGACCTCGGCCCGCTGCCGGTCGCGCTCACCCCGGAGGGCACCGGCCGGTGGAGCGGCACCGCGCAGCTCCCGCTGGCGGGCAACTGGGTGGTGTCGGTGCAGATCCGCTCCTCCGACATCGACCAGACCACCCCGACCCAGCAGTTCAGGATCGGGTGAGCGGGATGACGGACACCTCCACGGAGCACGGTCCGGCGGAGCCCGGCTCGGCGGAGCCCGGCCCGACGGACCACGGGCCGGGTCCGGCGGGGCCCGCGGGCTTCACCCGGCGGGCGCTGCTCGGCACCGCCGGGGCCGGACTGCTGGCCGGCGCCGGCGCGGGCGTCGCCGGGGCGGTCGCCCTGGACGGACGGCCGGGCGGGACGGCGGACGCGGCGGGCCCGTCCGGCGGGACGCTGGGCTCCGCCCGGGTGCCGTTCCGCGGCGCGCACCAGGCCGGGATCACCGACCCGGCGCAGGCCAGGGTCCAACTCGCCGCCTTCGACCTGGCCGTGGGCGTCGGCCGGGACGGGCTGCGCACCCTGCTGCAGCGCTGGACGAAGGCGGCCGAGCGGCTGACCGCGGGGGAGCCGGCCGAGGAGTTCGACGACCAGGTCGCGCTGGACGCCGGGCCCTGCTCGCTCACCGTCACGGTCGGCTTCGGCGCCGCCCTGTTCGACAAGGCGGGGCTGGCCGACCGCCGCCCGCCCGGGCTCGAACCGCTTCCCGCCTTCCCCGGCGACGCGCTCGACCCGGCCCGCGGCGACGGCGACCTGTTCGTCCAGATCGGCGCGGACGACGCCCTGGTCGCCGTGCACGCCCTGCGGGTGCTGCAGCGGCTCGCGGCCGGGACGGCGGCGCTGCGCTGGCAGTCGGCCGGCTTCGCCCGCACCCCCGGCGCCGCCGCGCGGCCGGTGACCGGACGCAATCTGATGGGCCAGATCGACGGCACCAACAACCCCCGGCCGGACGAGGAGGGCTTCGCCGCCACGGTGTTCTGCGCCGCCGGCGGCGACCAGCCGGGCTGGCTGGCCGGCGGCTCGTACCTGGTGTTCCGGCGGATCCGGATGCTGCTGGACCACTGGGAGGCGCTTCCGGTGGACCGGCAGGAGCGGGTGATCGGGCGGCGCAAGTCGGACGGCGCCCCGCTCGGCGCGCCCGCCGGGGCCGGCGAGCGGTCCCCGGTCGACCTCGCCGCGCAGGGCCCGGACGGCACCCTGGCGATCCCCGCCGACGCGCACATCCGGGTCGCCGCCCCGGCGGCCAACGGCGGGGCGGCCATGCTGCGCCGCGGCTTCTCGTACCACGACGGGCTGCTGCCGGACGGCTCCCCGGACGCCGGGCTGCTCTTCCTCGCCTTCCAGGCCGACCCGCGCAAGGGCTTCACCCCGGTGCAGCGCAAGCTCTCCCGGGGCGACGGCCTCTCCCGCTTCCTGCGGCACGAGGCCGGCGGCCTGTACGCGCTGCCACCGGGCCCGCCGCCCGGCGGCTACCTCGGACAGCAGTTGTTGGAGGGGTAGTTCCCCCGGAGTCACCGGGACGCACCGCCGCGGTTCCGGTCGGTGGAACGCTTTCCTGCCGGGGCCGCGGAGTCGTTAGGGTGATTGCTTCGGCACACTCCGCCCGCGCAGCACCGAGATTCCCACGGAGGCATCATGTCGGCCACCCGCTACACCTACCTCGGACCGGCCGGCACGTTCACCGAGGCGGCCCTGCACACCCTGCCCGAGGCGGCGACCCGGGAGCTGGTGCCGCTGTCCTCGGTGGCGCTGGCACTGGACGCGGTGCGCGGCGGGGAGGCGTCCGGGGCGTTCGTCCCGATCGAGAACTCGGTGGAGGGCGCGGTCACCGCGACCAACGACGAACTCGCCTCCGGCGCACCGCTGATGATCTACCGTGAGGTGCTGCTGCCGATCACCTTCGCGCTGCTGGTGCGACCGGGCACCGAGCTGTCCGGGATCAAGACGGTGACCAGCCACCCGGTGGCCCAGCCGCAGGTGCGGCGCTGGCTGGCGGCCAACCTGCCGGAGGCGAAGTGGGAGTCGGCCGCCTCCAACGCGGACGGCGCCCGGCTGGTCTCCGAGGGCCGCTACGACGGCGCGTTCGCCGGGGAGTTCGCGGCGCCGATCTACGGGCTGGAGCCGCTGGTCAAGGAGATCGCGGACGCCAAGAGCGCGGCCACCCGGTTCGTGCTGGTCGGCCGTCCGGGCCGGGTCTCCTCGCCGACCGGCGCGGACAAGACCTCGATGGTGGTCTGGCTGCCGGACGACCACCCGGGCGCGCTGCTGGAGCTGCTCCAGGAGTTCGCGGTGCGCGGGGTCAACCTGATGCGGATCGAGTCCCGCCCGACCGGCGAGGGCATGGGCAGCTACTGCTTCCTGATCGACTGCGAGGGCCACCTGTCCGAGCGCCGGGTCGGCGAGGCGATGATGGGGCTCAAGCGGATCTGCCCGCAGGTGCGGTACCTGGGCTCCTATCCGCGCGCCGACCGGCAGGAGTCCACCCACCGGCGGCCGGGGACCTCGGACGAGGATTTCTCCTCGGCGGCGGACTGGCTCTCCCGCGCCCTCGACGGCCGCGGGAACATCTGAGGCCCGCGGGGCATCCGCGACCTCCGCAGCCGTCCGGACACCCTGATTGCATCTTTTGTCTTTCCGACCTTTTCCGACTGTTTTGGATCGGGTCGATCGGGCGGGGCGGACGGCCCCGTCCGTCGTCCACAGGCGGCCCGGGGCCGGGGGCCGCTGTCCACAGGGCTCCCCGCTGTCCACAGCCCCGAGTTATCCACAGGCCGGGGGAGAGTCGACAAACCGGTATAGCCATTGCCCAGAACTGGTCGGACCATCGGTTTGCGTCGCAGAGATGACCAATCGGACCAGAGTCACCCGGTTGCCAGCAAATCACCCGTCCGAGTGCTTCAATTCCCTCACTCGGGAAGGTTGATTGAGGTTTGAAACCTCAATTCCCTGGTTCGTTCACACGGAGGGCCATCCTCCCCCTGGATCCACAGGCCAGGGGTCGGGCCTGTGGATAACCCGGCGGCGGAGCGTTCCCCACAGAAGTTATCCACAGGATCGGCCGAGTTATCCCCAGGGGAAATGCCGTACTGGTGGAGGAACGGTCGCCCGGTACGCTTGGGCCTGTGATTGACCTTCGCCTGCTCCGTGAGGACCCTGACCGAGTGCGCGCCTCGCAGCGCGTCCGTGGCGAGGACGTCGACCTGGTCGACGCCCTCCTCTCCGCCGACGAGCGGCGCCGGTCCTCGGGCAGCCGCTTCGACGAACTGCGCAACGAGCAGCGGGTGCTCGGCAAGCAGGTCGCCCAGGCCAAGGGCGACGAGAAGGCCGCCCTGCTGCAGCGCACCAAGGACCTGGCCGCCGAGGTCAAGGCCGCCGACGCCGAACAGGGCGCGGCCAAGGAGGAGGCCGACCGCCTGCTCCGCTCGCTGGCGAACCTCATCGACCCGGCCGCCCCGGTCGGCGGCGAGGAGGACTTCGTCACCCTTGAGGAGATCGGCACCCCGCGCGACTTCGCCGCCGAGGGCTTCGAGCCCCGCGACCACGTCGAGCTCGGCCAGATCCTCGGCGCGATCGACACCGAGCGCGGCGCCAAGGTCGCCGGTGCCCGCTCCTACTACCTGACCGGCGTCGGCGCGCTGCTGGAGCTCGCCCTGGTCAACATGGCGATCGCCCAGGCCACCGCGGCCGGCTTCACCCCGATGATCACCCCGGCCCTGGTCCGCCCGGCCGCCATGGACGGCACCGGCTTCCTCGGCCAGGCCGCCGAGAACGTGTACCACCTCGCCGAGGACGACCGGTACCTGGTCGGCACCAGCGAGGTCCCGCTCGCCGCGTACCACATGGACGAGATCCTCGACGCCGACAAGCTGCCGCTGCGCTACGCCGGCTACTCGTCCTGCTTCCGCCGCGAGGCCGGCACCTACGGCAAGGACACCCGCGGCATCATCCGCGTCCACCAGTTCGAGAAGGTGGAGATGTTCGTCTTCACCACCCCCGAGGACGCGGAGAACGAGCACCGCCGCCTGCTCCAGTGGGAGAAGGACTTCCTCAACGCGCTGGAGCTGCCGTACCGGGTGATCGACGTCGCCTCCGGCGACCTCGGCGCCTCGGCCGCGCGCAAGTTCGACATCGAGGCGTGGATCCCCACCCAGGGCAAGTACCGCGAGGTCACCTCGACCTCCAACACCACCGAGTACCAGGCCCGCCGACTGGCGATCCGGATGCGCGAGGAGGGCAAGACCCGCCCGCTCGCCACCCTGAACGGCACCCTGGTCGCCGTCCCGCGCACCATCGTGGCGATCCTGGAGAACCACCAGCAGGCCGACGGCTCGGTCGTCCTGCCCGAGGCGCTGCGGCCGTACCTCGGCGGGCGGACCGTCCTCGAACCGGTCAAGTAACCCGGCCAGCACCACCCAGCACCACCCGCAACTCCCGGGAGACGTAAGGCCCATGAGCACCATCAGCCCCAGCCTCGCCTCCCCCGGCGGTGGCGGCCTGCCCTACCGGTTGGTCGCCACCGACCTCGACGGCACCCTGCTCACCAGCGGGGAGACCGTCTCCGAGCGCACCCGCGCCGCCCTGGCCGCGGCCACCGGCGCGGGCGCGCTGCACATCATCGTCACCGGGCGCTCGGCGGTCTGGGCCCGCCCGGTCTTCGACGAGATCGGCTACACCGGGATAGCGGTCTGCGGACAGGGCGCCCAGGTGTACGACGCCGGCGCGCACAAGCTGCTCACCTCGCTCACCCTGGACCGGCGGCTCGCCGCGCTCGCGATCGAGAAGATCGAGACCGAGACCGGCCCGCTGGCCATCGCCGCCAACCAGGACGGCCTCGACGGCCAGGTGCTGGCCGGCCCCGGCTACGAGCTGCTGATCGGCTCCGACCTGCCGGTCGTCCGGGTCGATCGCGGCGGGCTGTTCGACGCCCCGCTCAGCAAGCTCTACATCCAGCACCACGCCCTCACCGACGACGCCCTCGCCGAAGCCGCCCGGCGCGCGGCCGGCGACCTGGTCGGCGTGGTGATGGCCGGCGCCGGCGTCGTCGAACTGCTCCCGCTCGGCCTGTCCAAGGCCACCGGCCTGGCCGTCGCCGCCCGCCGCCTGGGCGTCCGCGCCGCCGACACCATCGCCTTCGGCGACATGCCCAACGACGTCCCGATGTTCGGCTGGGCCGCCCACGGCGTCGCCATGGCCAACGCCCACGAGGAACTCCTCGCCGTCGCGGACGCCGTCACCACCAGCAACGACGAGGACGGCGTCGCCGCAGTCCTGGAGCGCCTCTACCCGCAGCGCTGACGCCTCCGGCGGGGAGGCGCCCGGCCACCGGGCACCGGCCACCCGCCGCGATCTCCTGCCCCGCGCACAGGTCCCCGCGCCCCTGGTGGGGCGCGGGGATCCGTGTCCGGGGGTACATCCAGGGTTCATGGGCTGGTCAGGGGTGGGTTGTAGGATGACCGGGCAAGCGGTTGTAGGATGACCGACGACCGGTGATGACGTGTGCGGTGGAAAGGGAGGTCCGGCATGAGCGGCGGTTTGCAGGCGGCCGGGCGGCGCTCCCTGGTGGACACCGCGATCGAGCAGCTGCGGGCGCAGCTGGCGGGTGGGGCGTGGCCGGTGGGCTCGCGGATTCCCACCGAGCACGAGCTGGCCGAGCAACTGGCCGTCGGACGGAACACCGTGCGAGAGGCCATCCGGGTGCTGGTGCACGCCGGGATGCTGGTCTCCCGGCAGGGCGAGGGGACGTTCGTCCGCTCCACCAGCGACCCGGCGTCCGTCCTGCGCGGCGTCCAGCGCTCGGGCATCCGGGACGTCCTGGAGGTCCGCGCGGCGCTGGAGACCGAGGGCGCCCGGCTGGCCGCACTGCGGCACACCCCCGAGGACATCCGGCGGATGCGCGCCGCGCTGGCCCGTGAGGCCGAGGTGTTCGCGGCGCACCCCGAGCGGGCGAGCCGCGAGGCCACCGTCGAGCACGACCTGGAGTTCCACACCGCCGTCGTCGAGGCCGCGCACAACCCCGCGCTGGCCGAGGTGTACCGCTACTTCGGCGCCTCCGTGCGCGAGGCGATGACCTCCGCCTTCGGCGACCACGACATGCCCGAGGCGGTCGTCGCGACCCACGAGGCGCTGGTCGACGCGATCGAGAGCGGTGACCCGGACCGGGCCGAGGCGGCGTGTCGTGCGCTGCTCGCCGGCCCGACCGCGGCCGTCGAGCAGCTGCTCGCGGCCATCGCGGCGCGGAAGTAGGACGGCGCGAGCCTCCCTTCCGCCGTCCGCATCCACGCACCTTCACGAAAGAACAGCACATCCATGGCCGTCACCCGTGCCCAGCAGCCGGTTGTCACCACGTCCGCCCCGCTCCCCCTCCGCGCCCGGGCGGCCCATCCGCTCCTGCTGCTGACCGGCATCCTGCTGGTCGCGCTGAACATGCGCGCCTGCCTGGCGGCGGTCTCCCCGATGGTCGGCGAGATCCAGCGGACCTTCGGCCTGTCCGCCACCGCGAGCGGGCTGATCACCACCGTCCCGGTGCTGTTCCAGGGCGTCGGCGCCCCGCTCACGCCGCGGCTGACCCGCCGCTTCGGCGCCGAGCGGGTGGTGCTCGGCGCGGTGCTGGTGCTCGGCGCGGGCGTGCTGCTGCGGGTGCTGCCCTCGGTGGCGGCCCTGTACGCGGGCTGCGTGGTGATCGGCGTGGCCATCGCGGTGCTGAACGTGTCGATGCCGGGCCTGGTGAAGCGCGAGTTCCCGGACCGCGCGGCCACCATGACCGGCGTCTATTCGACCACCATGCTGGTCGGCGCCACCCTCGCGGCCGGCACCTCCGTCCCGCTGGAGCACGCGCTGGGCGGCGGCTGGCGGGCCTCGTTGGGCGCCTGGTCGCTGCTCGCGCTGATCGCGGCGGTGGCCTGGCTGCCGCAGGTGCTGCGCTCGCGTCAGGAGCGGCAGGGGGCGGTGGCCGCGGCCGCCGCGCCGGCCAAGCCGATCGAGGGCATCTGGAAGTCCCCGCTGGCCTGGCAGATCAGCCTCTTCATGGGCATCTCGTCGCTGCTGGTGTACACCCTGGTCGCCTGGATGCCGACCATCCTGGCCGACCACGGCATGGACCGCGGCCAGGCCGGTCTGGTCTTCGCCTTCTCCAACCTGGTGCAGGTGGCGGGCGCCTTCCTGGTGCCGCTGATGGCCGGCCGGATGACCAGCCAGCGCGGGCTGGCGCTGACCATGGTCGCCCTGAACGGCCTGGGCATCGCGATGCTGCTGGTCGCGCCGGTCTCCGCCGCGTGGGTGTCGGCGACCATCCTGGGCGTGGCCCAGGGCGGTTCGCTGGGCCTGGGCCTCGCGTTCATCGTGCTGCGCACCCGCACCGCGGCCGGTGCCGCCCAGCTGGGCGGGATGTCGCAGGCGATCGGCTATCTGGTCGCGGCGGCGGGCCCGGTCGGCGCGGGTGCGCTGCGCCAGCTGACCGGCGGCTGGGAGACCCCGCTGGTGCTGATGCTGGTGCTGGTCCTGGTGGTCGGCGCGGCCGGCTGGGGCGCGGGCCGCAACCGCACCCTCTGAGCCGCTCGCCGGCGAGAACGCGGCAGTGGGCCCCGGGAAACCACAGGGGTGCGGGGCCCCCAGGCCGAACGGGTGCCCCGGCCGA
>NZ_JBSHBN010000214.1:0-13494 GCF_053612025.1 Kitasatospora sp. NPDC054768 | reverse complement strand
GCCGCCGGGCCCGGGGCAGGGCGCGATGAGCCTCGACCTCGACCGGGCCCCGGAGGCCGCGTCGGCGGCCAACGGCGCACCGCCCGGGCCGGACCAGGACGGGCCGTCCGGTCCGGACGACAGCGCACCGTTCGGTCCGGCCCCCGACCAGCTCTGGGAGCGGCTGCACCGGGTCGAACGGCGGGTCCGCGCCGCGGTGCGCGAGCGCCGGGCCGACGACCCGGACCCGGACGACCCGTACCGTGGTCAGTACCTCGGCCCGGAGGCGGTGGAGCGCATCCTGGCGGCCTCCGCCACGGTGCACCGGGCCGCCCCGGACCCCGGCGACGGCCCCGCGCCGCCGCCCGGCTCCCGGCTCGGGCGGCTCAGCGCCGCCTTCGGACTGCTCCCGGTCGACCTCGACCTGCTGCTGGTGGCGCTCGCCCCGGACCTCGACTCCCGCTTCGAGCAGCTCTACGGCTACCTCAACGACGACCTGACCCGCCGCCGGGCGACCATCGGCCTGGCCCTCGACCTGTGCGGACTGCCCGGGGCGGGCGCCGGCCGCTTCCGGTTCTCCGTCCGGGCCCCGCTGATCGCCGGCGGCCTGCTGGAGATCACCGAGCCGGACCGCCCGCTGCTCTCCCGCACCCTGCGCGTCCCGGACCGGGTGACGGCCCATCTGCTCGGCGACGACGAGCCGGACGGCACCCTCGCCGGGCTGGCCCGCCGCGTCGGGCCCGGGCGCCGCTCCCACCAGCCCCTCGAACAGCTGCGCGTCCTGGCCGCGGACGGCGGGCTGGTGCACCTGCTGGACCGGGGCGGGCACGCCGGCCCGCTCGCGGTGGCGGCCCTCGCGGCCGACGGCCCGCCGCCCCTGGTGGTCGACGCCGCCGCGCTCGCCGCCCGCCCGCCGGAGGCCACCGTACGGGTGCTCGCCCGTGAGGCGCGGCTGGGTGGGGGCGGCGTGGTGCTCGGACCGCTGGACCGGTTCGAACCCGAACGGCCCGAGCGGGCCGCGCTGCTGCGCGAGCTGTGCGCGGAACTCGCCGGTGTCCCGCTGGTCGTGCACGGCCCGCAGGTCTGGGACCCGGCCTGGGCGGCGCGGAGCCCGGTGGTGCTCACCGTCCCGCCGCCGGGCGCGCGCGACCGGGCCGGGCAGTGGGCCCGCGCGCTGGGGGCGGCGCCGGATGCTTCGGAGCCGGGTGCTTCGGAGTCGCGCGAGGAGCAGGACGAGGAGTTGCCGGAGGAACTGGCCGAGGCGGTGGCCGCCTACCGGCTGGACCAGGAGCAGCTGGCCCGCGCCGCCTCGGTCGCGGCCCGGCCGGCGGCCGCCGCGCGGCGCCCGGTCCGGGCCGAGGACCTGCGCACGGCGGTACGGGCGCAGAACGCCGCCGGACTGGCCCGGCTCGCCCGCCGGATCGAGCCCGCGGTCGGCTGGTCCGACCTCGTCCTGCCCGCCCCCACCGCGGGCCGGCTGCGCGAGCTCGTGCTGCGCGCCCGGCACCGCGACCAGGTGCTCGGGCAGTGGCGGATGCGCCCGGGCGGTGGCCGGGGCAACGGCGTGATCGCCCTGTTCGCCGGGGAGTCCGGCACCGGCAAGACGATGTCGGCCGAGGTGGTCGCCGCCGAACTGGGCATGGAGCTGTACGTGGTGGACCTCTCCACCGTGGTGGACAAGTACATCGGCGAGACCGAGAAGAACCTGGAGCGGATCTTCACCGAGGCCGCGCAGGTGAACGGCGTCCTGCTGTTCGACGAGGCGGACGCGCTGTTCGGCAAGCGCTCGGAGGTCAAGGACTCCCGGGACCGCCACGCCAACGTGGAGACGGCCTACCTGCTCCAGCGGATGGAGTCCTTCGACGGGATCGCCGTGCTGACGTCCAATCTGCGGGCCAACCTCGACGAGGCGTTCACCCGGCGGCTGGACGTCATCGCCGAGTTCCCGCTGCCGGACGAGGCGCAGCGTCGCCTGCTCTGGGACCGCTGCCTGGGGCCGCTGGTGCCCCGCGGCGACGACCTCGACCTGGACTTCTGCGCCCGGAACTTCGAGCTCACCGGCGGCTCCATCCGGGCCTGCGCGGTCTCCGCGGCGTATCTGGCCGCCGGGACGGGCGCCCCGCTGGGGATGGCGCAGCTGGTCTCCGCGGTGGTCGGCGAGTACCGCAAGCTCGGCCGACTGGTGCTGGCGAGCGAGTTCGGGCCGTGGCTGGGCGCGCTCGGGGACACCGGGCACGGCTGACCGCCCCCGGGACGGCGGGGCGGCGGGGGCAGCCCGGGACGTCCGGGGCGCCTGCGCGGACGTCCGGCGGTGTCCGCCGGGGGCAGCGGTTCCTGCCCCCGGTCCGGGACCCGCGGACATGTTTCCGGGTGACGTCCGGGCAGCAGACTCGGGGGCGAATGACCGGCGCAATGCTTGACCAGCCGAAGGAGCGCGTATGCCGTCGTACCTCACCCCGGGCGTGTACGTGGAGGAGGTCCAGTCCGGTGCCCGGCCGATCGAGGGCGTCGGCACGGCCGTCGCCGCGTTCGTCGGCTTCGCCGAGACCGGGCCCTTCCACGAGCCCACACTGGTGACCAACTGGGACCAGTACGTCCAGCGGTTCGGCGGCTTCACCGAGGGCACCTACCTGGCGCACTCGGTGTACGGCTTCTTCGCCAACGGCGGCGGCTCCGCCTACGTGGTGCGGGTCGGCGACCCGGCCCGGCAGGCGCCCGGCGCCGCCCCCGCCGTCACCGCGGCCCCGCCCGTCGAGATCGCCGGGTTCCTCTTCTCCGCCCGGCCGGGCGCGGGCGCCGAGGTGTCCGTCGAGGTCGCCGACCCGGAGGGGGAGAACGTCCCCGAGGACCGCTTCCGGCTGCTGGTGCGCCGGGGCGCGGAGGTCGCCGAGACCTACGACGTCTCGACCCGGAAGAGCACCAAGGGCTACGTCGTCACCCAGCTGCGCGAGTCGAAGTTGGTCGCCGTCGCCGAACAGCCCGGCACCGCGCCGAGCCGCCCCGAGCGCCGCACCCACGCCCTGGCCGCCGCGCCCGCGCCGGCCGCGGCCCCGGTGGGCCGGCTCGACCCCGCCGAGTACGTCGGCGACGCCGCCGCCCGGACCGGCTTCGGCGGCCTGGAGGCGATCGACGAGATCACCATGGTCGCGGTGCCCGACCTGATGAGCGCCTACCAGCGCGGCGACCTCGACGACGAGGGCCTGCGCACCGTCCAGCTGGCGGTGATGTCGCACTGCGAGCAGATGGGCGACCGGATCGCCGTCCTGGACCCGCCGCCCGGCCTCAACGCCCAGCGGATGCGCACCTGGCGCAACGACGAGGCGGGCTTCGACTCCCGCTACGCCGCGCTCTACTACCCGTGGATCAAGGTGTTCGACCCGGCGAGCGGCCGCAACGTGCTGGTCCCGCCGAGCGGGCACGTCGCCGGGGTGTGGGCGCGCAGCGACGCCGAGCGCGGCGTGCACAAGGCGCCCGCCAACGAGGTCATCCGCGGCGCGGTCGACCTGGAGCTGCGCCTGAGCAAGGGCGAGCAGGACCTGCTGAACCCGATCGGCGTCAACTGCGTCCGGGCCTTCCCCGGGCGCGGCATCCGGATCTGGGGCGCGCGCACCCTCTCCTCCGACCCGGCGTGGCGCTACCTGAACGTGCGCCGGCTCTTCAACTACCTGGAGGAGTCCATCCTCCTGGGGACCCAGTGGGTGGTCTTCGAACCCAACGACGACCGGCTGTGGTCCAGCATCCGCCGGAACATCACCGCGTTCCTCACCGAGGAGTGGCGGCGCGGGGCCCTGTTCGGGCAGACCGCGGCCGAGGCCTTCTACGTCAAGTGCGACCGCGACAACAACCCGCCGGAGTCCATCGACCTCGGCCAGGTGATCTGCGAGATCGGCGTAGCCCCGGTGAAGCCCGCGGAGTTCGTGGTGTTCCGGCTGTCCCAGTTCTCCGACAGCACGAGCCTCGTCAACGAGTGACCGGCCCGGTCGGCACCACACCCCTCGGCGCCACTCCTCGGCACCCCTCGCATCGGAAGGTGACACAAACCCATGGCTGAAGGCGATCCGCTCTCCACACATATCTTCGGCGTCCAACTCGGCGGCTACAACGTCGAGTCCGTCAAGGAGATCAGCAACCTGACGGTCGAACAGGACGTCGTCGAGTACAAGCAGGTGACCCAAGAGGGCAAACTGATCGTCCGCAAGCAGCCCGGCGCCCGGCTCCCCGGCGAGGTGACCATCACCCGCGGCCTGGACAAGAGCGGCGCGTTCACGGACTGGATCAAGGAGACCCTCAACAACGGGGCGATCAACACCGCGCGGCAGAACCTCACCATCGAGGTCAAGGACACCACCGGTGCCACCCTGCGGCGCATCCAGCTGACCAATGCCTGGGCGAGCCGCTGGGAGGGACCCACCCTCAGCGCCGGCGAGTCCAGCGCCGCCACCGAGACCGTGACCATCGTGTTCGAGGAGATCTCGGTCGAGTGAGGCGGAAGATCGGCCTGGAGGAGCTGCTGGAACGCGCTCCGGCCCCGCAGAACACCGCGTCGCCGCAGCAGGCCCCGGCGGCAACGGCGGCGCAGCCCCGGGCGCGGGCGCCGCACACCGAGTTCGAGTTCGAGCTGCCGCTCGGCTACGTCGACGACGAGGGCACCGTGCACCGGCACGGTGCCATGCGCCTGGCCACCGCCCGCGACGAGCTGATGCCGCAGATCGACCTGCGGGTCAAGGAGAACCCGGCGTACCTCAGCGTGGTGCTGCTCAGCCACGTGATCACCAGGCTGGGCGACATCACCGACGTGCACGCCGGGGTCGTCGAGCGGATGTACGCCACCGACGTGGCCTTCCTCCAGGACCTCTACCAGCGGATCAACAGCGAAGGCCACACGCGCGCCGCGGTGACCTGCCCGCACTGCGACGGCGCCTTCGAGGTCGACCTCGCCGGTGGGCGCCTGGGGGAATCGTGACGTACGCGCCTGCTCGGCTGTACGAGGAGATCGCGTACATCGCCTTCCACTTCCACTGGCAGCGGGAGGACATCCTCGACCTGACCCACCGTGAACGCGGGCAGTGGGTCAGGGAGATCGCGCGGCTCAACACCCGCATCAGCGAAGGCGGGTGAGCCGGGTGGGGCTTCGGGACTGGATCGGCCGCCGCAGGGGCGGCGAGGGCGCCGTCAACGGTGCCGCCTCCGGTGCCGCCTCCGATGACACGGAGGCGGCCCGGGGCGCGGGCGAGGCCGCTCGGCGGCGCCCGGCGGCCGGGGACGGGGGCTGGCGCGCGGTCGCGCCGCTGGTCCCGACCCTGGCCGGGCCGGCCCACGGCGTCAGCGACGGCCTGAGGTTCCGCGCCCGGCTCACCGCCTGGCAGGACCCCTCACTCTGCGGTCCGCTCGGCCACGCGGTCCTGCCGACCGCCCCGGTCGGCATCCTGCGGGCGGTGGCGAGGCCGGGCGCCCCGGCCCCCGTCCGCACGGGCGGGGACGAGTTGGTCGTGCCGGTCGTGCCGAGCGAGGCCGGGGCCGAAGAGCCGCCGGAGAACGGGCCGTCGGGCGCGGCGCGGTCGCCGCGTCAGGCGCGTCCGGTCCAGCGCTCCGTCCGGCTGCGCCGGCTTCCGGTGCGGTCCGGGCCGCACCCGGCCCGCGTGGGTGGGGCCGACTCGCGCGCGGCGGCCGAGCGCGCCGACAGCGGTGTACCGAGGCCCGCCGCGGCGACACCCGGCACGGAGGCGCCCGGTGCGTCCGTGCCCGGTGGGTCGAAGTCCGCTGCGGTGCGGGGAAGTTCGCCGAAGCCCGAAGGGTCGCAGGCCGCCAGTGGCCCGCTCGGTGCGGCGACGCCCGAAGCGGCCGCCGCCCCGCGCCCGAACCACTCGGCGGTCCGGGCCGACCGGCCGGTGCGGCCGCGTCCCGTCGGGGCCCCGCTGGTCGTGGCCCGGCGGCCCAGCCTGTTGCCCGCGCGCCCCGTGGCGGCCGTCCCGGGGCAGGTCAGGGCGCCGGCCGCCGTCACCGAACCGGCGAGCCGGGGTGCGGGCGCGCCGCGGCCCGCGGCGACGACGGAAGAGACGGCCGAGGGCACGCGCCGCCCGTCCGCGAGCGGCGCAGCCGCCGAACGGCCGGCGCCCGGCCCGGCCGACAAGCCCGCGTCCACGCGGAACGGGCCGACCGACAACCCCGCGTCCACGCGGAACGGGCCGACCGACAACCCCGCGTCCACGCGGAACGGGCCGACCGACAACCCCGCGCCCACGCGGAACGGGCCGACCGGCGGCACCCCCGTCCAGCGCGCCGCCGCGCCCGGCACCGCCGCACCCGCCCGTCCGGTTCTCGGCGCGCCGCTGACCGCGCTGCCCGCGAGCGCCACGCCTCTGGCCGTCGACGGCCCCCGGGCCTCTGGTGCCGCCTCGGCCGGGCCGGCCATGCCCGTCGTTCCCGCCGACGCGGGGTCCACCCGCGCTGGGACGGGCGGCTCGGCCGATGCCCGGCCGGCCGGAGGCGGGGGCCGGGACGTCGCCGGTGCCGCCCGACGTACCGCCACGGTCGGCGAGCCCGCCCGCCCGGCACCCGCCCGCCCCGAGCACGGGGGCGCGCCCGTTCAGCGAGTGCGGTCCGGGGCCGGTACGCCCGCACCGTCCTCGTCCTCGTCCCCCGATCGCGCCCTGCCGGGCCGGCCCGCTCCAGCCCCTGTCGGCCGCAGCGGGCCCGCCGAGGGCGCGCCCGTTCAGCGCGCACTGCCCGGGGCCGGTACGCCCGCACCGTCGACTCCGACCCCCGACCGTGCCGCACCGCTCCCGCCCGACCCGACCCCCACCCGTACGCGCGGGGGCCTGGGCGCGCCGCTCGACGCGCTGCCGCCGACGGCGGCCGTGGCCGGGGGCACCGCTCCGCTGCTCGGCGGGCGCCGACCGGTCCGGCGGATCGCGGCCCCGGCGACGGGTGACGCGGCCTCTGCCGCCGCCCCCGCCGCAGTCTCTGCCCCCACCTCGCCGGTGGCCGGTGAGGGGCTGCCCGTGCAGCGCGCCACCCGGAGCCCCGGCGACGGCCCGGCCGAGGCGACGTCCCCCGTCCGGAGCGGTGATGACGGGCGATCGGCCGGTCCGGCCGTCCCGGCCACCCGGAGCATCCCTGCCACCCCGACCATCCCCGCCGGCCCGAGTGCTCCGACCGCCGGTGGCCGCCGGGCGCACCCCGGTGCGGATCGCGGCCTTCGTGGACCGGCGGCCGGACGCCCGGCGCCCTCCGGCGCCCCGCAGGGCACGACGGGTGCCTCCGTCGCGTCGGCCTCCGGCGGCGGACCGGAGCGGCAGCCGGGAGCCGCCGCGCAGCCGACCGGTCCCGGGACGCGCCCGGCGGGCGCCCCGCGCGCCGGCGGCAACGGTCCGGTGGTGCCCGTGACGGTTCCGGCGCGCCGGTCCTCCGGCGGCCTGGGCGTGCAGCGAGCCGTTCGACTCATCGGTCAGCGACGCGGGCTGCTCGGCGACCGCCGGATGACGGTCGCCCTCGCCACTCCGCCGGCACCCTTCGCGCCCGTTGCCGCCGCTCCCTCCGGCGGAGGCGCCGGGTCGGCGCCGACGCCACCCGTGGTCCGGGCCGCCTGGCCCCACGCTCTCGTGTCCCGTCCGAACGGCGAGGTGCCGGCCGCGCCAGTTGCACCGGCCGCTGCCGCTCCGCGCCGCTCGGGTGCTCAGGCGCGCCGCTCGCCGGGCACCGGCGCCGGAGGCGGCGGTGCCGCAGCCGGGGAGTCCGCCTCGCCGGGGAGTGCGGAGCGCCCCTCCACGCCGGGGGCGGCCGCGCCGCGCGGGGTCGTGGCCGCGGTGCAACGGGTGTTCTCCCGGCGCCCGTCGGAACGGCCGGTCCGACGGACGGCGGCCGGGCACCCGGCCGTCGTCGATCACCCGTCAGCGGTCGGAGGCCCGGCGGCACCTGCCGCCGTCCCGGCCACGCCCGCACCGGCGGGTCCACCGCGCGTCCTGCCCGGTCAGCCCCGTGCGGCAGTCCTGAACCCCGGTGTCCCGGCGCCGCCGCGGCCCGGCGCCACGAGCGCGGGCCTCCCGGACGTGCAGCGGTCCGCCACGCCGAGGTCCGGTGGGCACGCGAACCCCGGCGCCCCCGGTTCGCCGTTCGCCACGGCGAGCGCCCCGCGCCCGCCGGTCGTCCGGCTCAGGCCCGTGGCGGGCCCGTCGGTCCAGCGCCTGTCGGCCTCGTCCCGGCCTCCGCAGCCGTCCCCGATGCCGCCACCCGCCGTCGCGGCCCCGGCGGGCACGAGCCGGGCACCGGGCTCGCAGCCCGCCACCGCGCTCGTCGTGGCCCGGGCCCTGCCCGCCGGGCACGCCACCAGCGCCCCGTCCGCCCCGTCCGGCCCGTCGGCCCTGTCCGCCTCGCCCGCGCCGTCCGCACCGCCGTCGCCCGCCACGGCCCGGCTGTTGCAGCGGGTGGCCGAGCAGTCGGGACTGACGGGGGTGCCGCTGACCGCCGTGCCCGCGCGCACACCCACCACGGTGCAGCTCGCCGGGCCGGCCCGAACCGCCACCCCCGGTACCCCGCCCGCCGCGAGTACCCCCGGCAAGGCCCCCGCCGGGCCGGGCGCCGAGCGGCGCGCCGACCCCGCCGACCTCGACGAACTGGCCCGCCGCCTGGTCGAACCGGTCGGCCGGCTGCTGCGCACCGAGGTGCGCAGGGGCCGGGAGCGCAGCGGCAAACCGTACGACATGCGCCGCTGAGCCCGGCCCGGACCGGAGGCCGGACCGCGCGCCGGCCCGCGGAACGGCCAACGCGGGCCGGGGCCGCGGACCAGAGCGTGGACCAGGCGGACGGCCGACAGCAGGCCGCAGCAGCGACGTGACCGGAAGCAAGGAGCAGAAGCGATGACCGACACCATCTTCGCGTCCAGTGTGTTCTTCAGCCTGACCATCGGCGGCAACGACCTGGGCGACTTCACCACCTGCTCGGGACTCGGCGCCCAGGTCGAGATCGAGCAGTACGCGGAGGGCGGCAACAACGGCTTCGCCTGGCAGCTGCCGGGCCGCATCACCTGGTCGAACATCACGCTGACCCGCGCGGTCACCGCCGACACCACGAAGATCGCCCGCTGGCTGTCCGAGATCGTCCGCAAGGTCGAGCCGAAGGACGGCGAGATCGTGGCGCTGCGGCCCGACCTGAGCCGGATCGTCGGCTGGCAGGTGCTCGGGATCGTGCCGGTGCGCTGGGAGGGGCCCTCCTTCGATCCCGCCAACTCCCAGGCGGCGATGGAGACCCTGGAGATCGCCCACGCGGGCCTGCGCCCCTCCTGACCCCACCGCCCATCCGGCTCACCGGGCCGGCCCGGCCCACCCGATCCACGGAACCCACCCCACAGCCCGACCCACGGAAGGAGCACCAGGATGTCCCCGGCGGTCCCCGCCAGCGTCACCCGGGCCCAACTGACCATCATGGAGCCACCGTCCACGGTCGGCGCCCAGCCCGGCGGCACGCTCGCGCAGCTCCGGCTCCAGTTCAACCCGGCGACCCTGGTGCTGAGCAAGACCACCGAGTGGCGGCGCACCCCGTCCCGGATGGCGGGCGAGTCCGCGCTGCCCGAGTTCGTCGGCAGCGGTCCGCGCTCGCTCTCCCTCGACGTGTTCCTGGACTCCACCGCGACCCACGACAACTCGGTGGAGCGGGCGGTGGAGCAGCTGATGACGGCGTGCGTGCCCACCCCGGCCAGCCTGGCGCGCAAGACGCCGGCCAGCCCGTGGATCCGGCTGGACTGGGGCACCCTGAAGACCACGTCGTTCAACGGGGTGCTGACCGGCCTCTCGGTCACCTACTCGCTCTTCGACGTCGACGGGAAGCCGCTGCGGGCGGTCTGCTCGCTGACCATCGACGAGGCGAGCGTCGACCCGGCCGGACAGAACCCGACCTCCGGCTCGCCGGAGGCCCGCAGCACCCACCGGGTGATCGCCGGCGACAGCCTGCCGATGCTCGCCTGGCGGGCCTACGGGGACGCCACCGCCTGGCGCGCCATCGCGGAGGCCAACGACATCGACGATCCGCTGGCGCTGGTCCCCGGCGCGGAGCTGATCGTGCCGGGCATCGAGGAACTCACCCAGAGCCACACCCAGAGCCATACCCGGAACCAGGAACCCACCCAGGGCGGACGGCCATGACCACTCCCGAGGCCCGCGGCGGCCGCTCCTTCGCCGCCGACCCCGTCGTCGAGGCGCCGGGCCCGCTGCCGCCGATCTGGGTGACCCAACTGGTCTCCTGCGACATCGAGGAGAGCGTCGGCCTGCCCGACACCGCGGTGCTGTCCTTCCGGGACGCCGACCACACCTTCCTCTCCGCCACCGGGATCACCATCGGCACCCCGCTGAAGGTGTCCGTGGTCACCGTGCAGGGCAACACCCGGGCGCGGCTGTTCACCGGCGAGGTGACCGCGCTGGAGCTGGAGGTGGACACCACCGGCTCGTACACCGTGGTGCGGGCCTCGGCGGTCACCCACCGGCTGATGCGCGGGCGCCGGGTGAAGGCCTTCCGGAACATGACCACCGCCGACATCGTCCGCCAGGTCGCCTCGGGCGCGGGCCTGACCTGCGGCACGGTCGACTCCTTCCCCGTCGTCCACCAGCAGCTCTCGCAGGCGAACGTCCCGGACTGGGAGTTCCTCCAGTTCCTGGCCCAGGAGAGCGGCGCCCAGGTGCGGGTGGACGACGACGGGAGGCTGGAGTTCGTCCGGCCCGACCCCGCCTCCGGCGCGCCGGCCCCCTCCACCCCCGCGCCGCAGAACCCGCTGGTGCTGGAGTACGGCCGCAACCTGCTGGAGCTGCGCGGCGTGCTGACCGGCGCCGGGGGAGCGGACACGGTCGAGGCGCGCGGCTGGAACGTCACCACCAAGAGCGCCCTGGTCGCCACCGAGCCGGCGGTGACCTCCCGTACCGTGCAGCCGGGGATGAGCCCCTCGGTGGTGGCCTCCGCCTTTCCCGGCCGGTCCCGGCTGACCGTCGCCGACACCCCGTACCGCACCCAGGCGGAGACCGCCTCGGTGGCCCGGTCGCTGGCCGCCTCGGTGGCGGCCGGCTTCGGCGAGCTGGAGGTGGTCGCCGAGGGCAACCCGCGGCTGCGGGCGGGCACCGCGGTCGCGCTGGGCAACGTCGGCGCCGCCTTCTCCGGCCGCTACACCGCCACCGGGGTGCGCCACCTGCTCGAACCGTTCCGCGGCTACCGCACCACCGTCGTGGTCAGCGCGGCGCCCGACCGCTCGCTGGCCGGGCTGACGAGCGGCGGCAACGCCCCGCCGCGCGGGCCCCGGATGCCCGGCCTGGCCGTCGCCGTGGTCACCGACGTCCGGGAGCCGGGCGGCGGGCAGCGCGGCTGGGTGAAGCTCAAGTTCCCCTGGCTGGACGACACCTACGTCTCCGACTGGGTGCGCACCGTGCAGTGGGGCGGCGCTGGGGGCGGCGGCGTGGTCAGCCCCGAGGTCAACGACGAGGTGCTGGTCGGCTTCGAGCAGGGCGACCTGGACAGCCCGTACGTGCTGGGCGGGCTCTACAACGGTGTGGACCGGCCCTCCCCGCACGACGTGCCACTGGTCGACGGGGCCTCCGGCAAGGTCAACCGCCGCTCGGTGGTGTCCCGTTCGGGCCACCGGATGGAGCTGCTGGACGTGCCGGGCGGCAAGTCCGGCGTCCACCTGGCGAGCGGTGACGGGAAGCTGGAGGTCAGCCTGGACCAGCAGCGCGGCGAGATCGTGCTGACCGTCCACGGCCCCGGCGGCGCGGCCGGCAGCACGGTACGGCTCTCCTCCTCCGGCATCACCCTGGACGCGGGCACCGGCGCGGTGAACGTGCGCGGCGGATCGGTCACCGTCCGGGGCACGACGTCGGTCACCGTGGACGGTGGCGCCGAGGCGGTGCTCAAGGGGGCCTTCGTCCGGATCAACTGAGCCGCCGATCGACCGGCGACAGACCGGAGACAGACCGACGATCGACTGATGGAACGTCAAGAACCAATGGCAGTATGGCGAGTGCCCGCGAACACCGGGCACCGCAGGAAACGGAGACCGCAGATGCCCCCCGCAGCCCGGACCGGCGACATGACCGACCACGGCGGCGCCCTCACCACCCCGCCGCCGGGCGCCCTCAAGGTGGCGACCGTGCTGATCGGCGGCCGCCCCGCCGCCGTCGTCGGCACCGTCCACGCCTGCGTCGTCCCCCCGCACCTGGCCCTGGGCCCCGGCAACCTGGTGCTGCCCTCCCCGGGCGCGGTGACCAGGGGAGTGGTGCTGATCGGCGGCCTGCCCGCGGCCCGCATGGGCGACAAGACCACCTGCGGCGCCACCGTCACCACCGGCGCGTTCAACGTGCTGATCGGGGGCTGAGCATGAGTGGCAGCTTCATAGGACGCGGCTGGGCCTTCCCGCTGCGGGTGAACGCCACCGGCGGCATCGCCATGGTGGAGCGCGACCGGGAGCTCGCGGAGGCGATCCGGCTGATCCTCGGCACCGCCCCGGGCGAGCGGCCGATGCGCCCCGAGTTCGGCTGCGGCATCCACGAGTACGTCTTCGCCCCGGGCGACAGCACCACCGCCGGGCGGATCGCCCGCGAGGTGCGCATCGCCCTGGAGCGCTGGGAGCCGCGGATCGAGGTCGACGACGTGGTGATCGCCTTCGACAGCGCCGAGGAGGGCACCCTCTACATCGACGTCCACTACACCGTGCGGGCCACCAACGACCGCCGCAACCTGGTGTTCCCCTTCTACACCATCCCGGAGCACCCGGGCGCGGACGCCCTCGACACGGTCGGCGGGGGTGCGCGCTGATGGCCCTGCCCTCCCCGAACCTGGACGACCGCCGCTTCCAGCAACTCGTCGACGAGGCCAAGCGCTACGTCCAGCAGCGCGCCCCGGAGTGGACCGACCACAACGTCTCCGACCCGGGCGTCACCCTGATCGAGACCTTCGCCTACCTGGTGGACCAGCTGCTCTACCGGCTGAACCGGGTCCCGGAGAAGAACTACGCGGCCTTCCTCGACCTGCTCGGCATCCGGCTCTTCCCGCCCGCCGCGGCCCGGGCCGAGGTCGACTTCTGGCTCTCCGCCCCGCAGTCCGAGACGGTCCTGCTGCGGGCCGGCACCGAGGTCTCCACGCTGCGCACCGAGA
Source organism: Kitasatospora sp. NPDC054768 (assembly GCF_053612025.1). NCBI lineage: Bacteria > Bacillati > Actinomycetota > Actinomycetes > Kitasatosporales > Streptomycetaceae > Kitasatospora > Kitasatospora sp. NPDC054768. The sequence continues at coordinate 390 of NZ_JBSHBN010000214.1, read as the reverse complement.
CCGACGACGCGGTGGTCTTCTCCACCGCCGAGGACCTGCCGATCGTCCCCAGCTCGCTGGAGCGGCTGGTCACCGTCTCCGCCTCCGGCGAGCAGTCCGACGGCACGGCCCGGCTGGCCGACGGCGCGGACGTGCCCTGCTTCCAGGCGCGCCCGGCGGCCGGGGACGCCATGCTCTTCGCCCTGCCCGCCGTCGTGCCGCGCTGCATCCTGATCGTCCGGCTGGACAGCCGGGTGGAGGGCGTCGGCGTCGACCCGCGCCAGCCGCCGCTGGCCTGGGAGGTCTGGGACGGCGCGCGCTGGATCGCCTGCGAGACCGGCAGCGACACCACCGGCGGCCTCAACCGGCCCGGCGAGGTGGTCGTCTTCGTGCCCGCCGGGCACACCGCCT
>NZ_JBSHBN010000213.1:0-13515 GCF_053612025.1 Kitasatospora sp. NPDC054768 | reverse complement strand
CCGAGGATGAAGTACCCCTTCACGCCGATGCCCTTCTCCAGCAGCCGGCGGGCGACGGTGAGGGTCATGGCGGGGGTGATCCGCTTGTCCACCGCCTCCAGGACCCGGGCGGAGCCGGATTCGATGCCCAGCGCGACCTCGCGCAGACTCCTGGACCGGCCTGGCGGATCTCCTTCATGCCGTCGCGCGAGCGCTTCACGAGGGCGGAGGTGTCCGCGGACTGCACCCCTACCTCACCGCGCAGGGCGAGCTGTGGTGGGATGAGGAGAACTGCCACGAGCTGGACGGTCAGCCACTGACGCCGGCCCCGACCTGGCTGGTCTGATGGTCAGTCAGAGACTCGAACTCACCACACCGTCCCTGCGTGGCCACGACGACGCTCAGGTCAAGGACACCTGCGCCCCTTGTCCAGTTCCCGGTGCAGGTCCTGGGCGCTGACGTACATACGAGCGGCCCTGGCGAAGGATCACCCACCCGAGCTCCCGCAACCGCACAGGCCAGGACGACACCACCGGCTCTCGACAGGTGACACCACGTGGCCGTCGATGCGGGGACGGCCGGTCCAGGCAGCACAACGTCAGCTCCCCGGGTGCCCTGGACCTGCTCCGCAGGAACCACGACAAGCACGAGAGGCTCCTCGACGATCTCGTACACCGGCAGGATCATCACCAGGACCCCGGCACCGGGATCGTCCGCCTGCGCTGCCTCAAGGACACCCTGGGGTCCTTCACCGGCACCCGGGCGGTCCGCGTGCCGTTCCAGCGTCACCATCCGGTGCCCTCCTGCCGCGGCCGTCGGCACGGTTACGGTCTCGAGAGGAGCTCGCCCATGGCTGTTGCGGGGTCGTGGTGCGGGTACCCGGCCGGCGACCAGGTGCCGTGATCGCGACGGTAGGGGTACCAGAGGCGCCCGCAGGTGCCGAGGCGCAGCTGGGCGTCGTGTTTCGGGATGGTGATCCAGTTGTCCTTCACGCCGATCCTGGGTGCCTCCTGGGTGTTCCAGGCGTTGCGGATCTCCTCGCGGGCCGTGTCCAGGCGGCGTGGATCCGCGTGCCAGGGTTCGTCGAGGACGGCTAGGGCCATTGGGCCGCCGTATTCCCAGGCTCGGGCCGCGCGGGACAGGGACTGGGGGGTGCGTCGGCCGCCGAAGACCAGGCGCGTGACGATCCCGTCCGGCGGTCGGGCTGCGGCCAGGCGGATCAGGTCGTTGGCGACGGGGAGGGTTGTTGGGACGTGCAGGGTCTGTTGCGTGTCCTGTTGCAGTGCCTGCTGCAGCAGGTGGGTGGCGCGGGCGGCGGTGTCGGCGGCCAGGAACTCCAGGGCGGCCGGGTCGAGGCCGGGGACCGAGTCGGCGGCGTGGTACAGGCGGGCGACCTGGCCGGGCTGGTCGACGGGGAAAGCGGGTGGGGGCAGCGGCGGAAGGCCGGTGCGGGCGGCGGCGAATACGTCCCGGGCGGGCACGCCCGCCGGCGGCGGGCTGGAGGTGGCGGTGCTGTGGCCGGCGTTGCGGCGGTGCAGGTCGGCCATGATCTCGTTCTGGCCGCGGCCGCGCAGGAGGAGCAGGACGAACGGGTCGCGGTCGAGGAGCCGGGCGACCTGGTAGTAGAGCGCGGCGGCGTGCTTGCACGGGTCGCCCCAGTCCGGGCAGGAACAGGTGGGGGTGGGCTCACGTGGTGTCGGCAGCAGATGCGCGCCGGCTCGGACTGCGTCGTCGGCGAGGGTGGGGGGCATGTCGCTCTCCAGCAGGGCGGCGATGTGCCCGGCCCGGCCGGCGACCGTGTCCAGGAGCGCGTCCCAGGCTGTGGGGGTGAGCGGGGGAATGCTCATCGAGGTGCGGTAGGGGGTGGGCCGGCTGCCCTGGACGCGGGCGGTTGCCAGGCCCGGGGTGATGGTGATCTCGCCGACGTTGCCGGCCCGCGCGTAGGTGCGCCCCCGGGCGAGGCGTCCGGTCGCGGACCGGGTGGGGCCTTCCAGGGCCTGCACCCAGGCGTTGCCCCACCAGGTCTCGGCGAAGGAGCGGCCGAGCCGGGCGGTGGGAAGCGGCGGGAAGACCAGACGGCGGTCGCCGTCACGACCGGGCGAACGGGCCGGTGAGGACTTCATCGGGGGATCCTCCTGAGGCGGACGAAATCGGCGAGTTCGGCGTCGCTGAGTTCGGTGAACGCTCCTTCCCCGTCGGTGCCGAGCACAGCGTCGGCCAAAGCCTGTTTGGAGGCAAGAAGTTCGGAGATTCGATCTTCGATGGTGCCCTCGGCGATGAGCCGGTGCACCTGGACCTTCTCCGTCTGACCGATGCGGTAGGCGCGGTCGCTGGCCTGCTCCTCGACGGCCGGGTTCCACCACCGGTCGAAGTGGATCACATGGGAGGCGCGGGTCAGGTTCAGGCCGGAGCCGGCCGCCTTCAGCGACAGCAGGAAAACCGAGGCCCGTCCGGACTGAAAGTCCTCCACCATCCGGTCCCGCCGCTTGACAGGGACGGAGCCGTGCAGGAACTGCACCGGTACGCCCCGGGCGGTCAGATGGCTCTCGATGAGCCGTCCCATGCCGACGTACTGGGTGAAGACCAGCGCGCAGCGTTCCTCGGCGAGGATCGCGTCCAAGAGCTCGTCGAGGAGTTCCAGCTTTCCCGAGCGGCCCGCCCGCTCACCCGTTCCGGCCTCACCGAGGAACTGAGCGGGATGGTTGCAGATCTGCTTGAGGCCGGTGAGGAGCTTGAGGACCAGGCCCCGCCGCGCGATGCCGTCACTGGCCACGATCGCGGCCATCGTCTCGCGCACGACCGCTTCGTACAGGGCCACCTGCTCCTTCGACAACGCCACCGGATGGTCGGAGACCGTCTTCGCGGGGAGCTCCGGGGCGATCCCGGGATCCGACTTGCGTCGGCGCAGCACGAACGGGGCGATCAGCGCCGCCAGGCGGCCCGCGGCTGCGGGGTCCTTCCCGCTCTCCGCGCCGCGCGCGTACCGGTCCCGGAACTCCTTCAGCGACCCCAGCAGCCCGGGCGTGGTGAAGTCCAGCAGCGCCCACAGATCGGCGAGCTGATTCTCCACCGGGGTACCGGTCAACGTGATCCGCGCGGGCGCGCGAAGAGTGCGCAGGGCCTTCGCCGTGGATGACGCCGCGTTCTTCACGTGCTGCGCCTCGTCCACCACGATCAGCCCGAAGGCACACGCTGCGAGCTCGGCCGCCCGCAGCCGCATGGTGGCGTAAGTCGTCAGGACGAAACCCGACCTGGCGCCGGTCAGCGCGCGCCGCCCGCCATGGAAGCGCACCACCGGGGTCCCGGGCGCGAACCTCTCGATCTCGCGCTGCCAGTTCCCTAGCAGCGACGTCGGGCACACCACCAGCGTCGGCTCGCTGCGCCCGCGATGCAGGTGCAGGGCGATGATCTGCAGCGTCTTGCCCAACCCCATGTCGTCGGCCAGGCAGCAGGCCAACCCCAGGGACGTCATCTGGTCCAGCCACGTCAGGCCCGCAACCTGGTAGTGGCGCAAGGTCGCGTTCAAGGCGGCCGGTGGCGGGACGGGGCTTCGGCGGGCTGCGGCTGCCGGGTCGGCCAGACGCTCCTTCAGTTCGGCGAGCCATCCGAGCGCCGTCACCTCCACCTCCTCTCCGCCGATGTCGGCGCGGCCGGCCAGCACGCTGCCCAGCGCCTCCACGGGTGTGAGCGGGACCGGGACCCGGTCGCGGGCCCGGGCGAGGACGGCCGGGTCTATCAGCACCCACTGGTCCCGAAGACGCACCAGGGGACGGGTCGCCTCGGCGAGCCGGTCGAGTTCGGCCGGCTCCAACTCCCGGCCCGCCAGGGCGATCTGCCAGCGGAACGACAGCACCGCCTCGGCCGACAGCAGCGACGGTAGGTCCGAGGCGGCCTTCTGCGCCGGCTCGACGACGCCGCGGGCCAGCAACCGCTTCGCCAACTCCTTGGGCCAGTGCACCTGAACGCCCGCCTCGGCCAGCGCGGCCGACGCCCTGCCCAGCAGATCGGCGACCTCGGCGTCCGACAGGTCGAGCCCGATCGGCGCGGCCGCGTCCAGCAGCCGGCCCATCGGCGCCCACGCCCGGGCCGCCCGCCGCAGTCCCAGCAGCGCCTGCGCCCGTGCCTGCGGGCCGAACGAGGCGCCGGCCCCCGAGCGGCCAGACCACACGTCCCGAGCGTCGGTGACCATCCCGTCGGAGAGCTGGTGCAACTGGACCACCGCCCTGCACCCGCCCGCATCCCGTCCGCCACCGGACCCGTCGGCGGCCCAGTCGCCCGTCTCGACGCCGGGCAGCTCGATCCGCACGGACACCCGCACCCCACAGTCCAGGCCCACTGCGGCATCGGCCGCCCACCGCCGGTACTCCTCGGGCACCGGTTGCGGCTGCACGGCCGTCCACATCGGCCCGCCGGCGGCCATCGGACCGGCCGGCGTACGGGCGAGGACATCGGAGACCGCGTCCGCGAAGGCCCGCACCAACGGCTCGGCCTGCGGCAGTTCGGCCCCGTCCCGGTCCGCGAGCGGCACGGCCCGCGCGTTCGGCGGCATCGCGGCTGCCAGCCCGCGCACCGCCACCAGGTCGTCAGGCTCGTAGGGGCCGATCCGCCATGCGTCGAACCCCGCCGGGCTGACCCCGGGCAGCAGTCGGCCCCGCGCGATCAGCTGTAGCGCCAGTACCACGGCGGTGCCCCAGAAAGCCCCTGACGGGTCGCCATCCGACGTCCGGCGCGCCTCGATGAGGACGTCCAGGGCCTGACCGACCGGGAGCCGGACGGCCGGTACCTCCCGGCGGCGCACCTGGGCACCGTGTGGGCGCACCACCGTGACCTTCTCGCTCGCCCCGGGCACAGCGCCGCCGACCGGCCGCCAGAACACCACCGTGCCGGTGCGTGGTGGATCCGCGGGGACGAACACCGCGGCGCACAACGCCAGCTCCCGCACCCGGTCCGAAGTCAGCGCCGATGGACCGTACTCCCTCTCGGCGCTGCCCACGGTCCTGCTGATCGGCGAATCCGGCACCGCACCCTCCGTTCCGGCGCGGGCGGAACAGACCCGCGCGGCGCGACCCTACCCGCCTCTTCACCCCGTCCGCCGGGGAACAGGAGCAATCCACTCCTACCGGGGATGCGCCGACCGACACGCCAAGCGAACCGACGCCCGGACCGGCTGCCCGGGTGCCCCGCGTCGGCCGGTTCGGCCCCGGGTCGCTGGGCGGCTACCGCCGTGGCCGAGTCTGGAACGTCAGCTCGGTCGGCGTGATCCCTGTTCCGAGCTCGGCGAAAGGAACCTTGGCGAGAACACTCGCTGCCAGCAACGCACCGAACCGAACCGTGCCTCCATGCTGTTGCCGATGCCCCCAGTCGACTGCGTCGACGCGTCAACCGGCAAAGCCCGCCCCCAAAATTCATGGAGCGACCCCATCCCTCGCGGCCTCGACTCAGGCCGGCCGCGCACTCACCGCACCACGGTGTGACCGCCCGACCGGGCGGCACACCGGGCCCGGAGCTCACCGGTGTGCGTCGTCGCCGTTCCCGCTGTCGAGCAGCCGATCGAGGTCGGCGTCGGTGAGCGCCGGCAATGCACGATCGGCATCCCACAGTTCCGACACCCATTCGACCAGCGGCCGTACCGACGGCGGCAGCGACGCAGTGCGGCGCACCACGTCGCGGCCGTCCCACGCGATGCTCTGGCCTGCCTGCAGGTAGAAGCCGTCGATGAGCACCGGCTCCGGGCCGAGGTCGGGCTCGATGTACACCACATCCGGCCACGCCTTGGCCGGTGAACCGTTGACGCGCCATCCGTACTGCCCGAGCCAGCGCTCCAGATCGGCGATGTCCGACGGATCCGTCACGGTGAAGACATCGGGCAGGGGACTACTCAACGCGCACTCCTGGGAATTTTCGCTCACCGCGTGGTCGGGCGCCCAGTATCCAGCACCTGCCTCCCTGAGCGGTGGTGATCAGGCCACCGGAGAAACCGGCCGGCATCGTGGGGTCGAACTCCCTGTGGCGGGCCTTCCGGTCGCCTCCGCAGTCGGCAACCGCGGGCCTGCGGCTCCGGTGCCGGACATGTGCCTCAGTGCTTCGCAGAGCCTTGGGCAGCATGCGCGCAGGGCGCCTGCCACAGGGGGACGACCCGTACGGGGGCAGCGCCGCCGAGGGTGCGCGCCTCGCCTGTACGCCTTGCCGTGCCGGCCAGCGAGATCACATGCGCGTGGTCGGTCCTGGTGTCCATGGGGATCATGTTCGGGAACCTATCGGCTGGCACCGACAAGTCCCGGACGCCGCTCACCGTTGCAATATTCATCCCCACCCGTCGTTGCACTCCGGCAACGGGTACCGCTTCGCCGGCCGGTTCCAGCGTGCCGGCCGCGGTCAGCACTGCGTTGAAGGGACTCCGCTCGTCGAAGACGCCGTCGGGCCGCTGAAGCTCGTGCCCTCGCAGTTCACGGCCGTCCCGTGCAAGGCCATCGCACGCGGCGACCTGACCCTCCCAGCATAGTGCGGCACTGCATGGGCACCGCTCGTTCTGCCCTGGCAGACCGAACCGTCGGAGCAGAGGGCGGGCCAAGGCCCCTCGGGGACGCGGGCCCGGGACCACTGCGGTCCCGGGCGGATGGTCCTGCCGTCACCCCCCCCAGGCCGTCACCCGGAGAGGGCGGCGGGAGCGCGTCCGCCCCTGCCCGACCTGGGCCGCTGCACGGCGGCGCCGCGCCGTGTCCGCGCCAGCTGAACGTCGTTGTACGCGGTGGCGAGACGGCTCGTCAGGTTGACACGGCCGGACATAGCAGTGCGCCATGGCTCAGGGCCCGGACCGGGCCTGGAGCCGAGAGCGGAGCAGCCAAGGCGTGTTCGGTGCACGCCGTGCACAACGGGTGGTCGGCCGGATACGGTTAGCTATCCAGGGGTGATGGTGGTGGGCGTGACCAGCACGACCGGCCATGCGACCGTGTCGTTCGTCCTGGCCATGGCCATGAGCGGATCCGCCAGCGCGGCCGCGCAGGACCGGGGACGCGCAGCGGATTCGACCAGCGTGCTGTGGGCGAACCAGGCGAGGATCCACGCCGTCAGCGACCGCGTCCACGACTACCTGGACAGCCGTACGGCCGACGACCCCGGCTACGCCGGCATGGTGGTCGATCCGGAGACCACGACCCTTCACCTGTACTGGAAGGGCCCGCTGCCCTCCCAGGTGCGGGAGACGATTGTCTCCGCGCCCCGCGAGGTAAGCGTCGACGTCCGCCCGGCCTCCTACTCCCGCGCCGAGATGAAGGCCGCGGTCGACCGGTTCATCCGGGCGACCGAGGCGATGCCGGGCTATTGGAGCAGCGTAGGCCCGGACGAGACAGGTTCCGGGATCACTGTCCGTTTCGCCGGGCAGCTCTCGCGCCACGGCGACCGCTCTGCCGGGCAGTACGCCGTCGACGCCTCCACTTTGGCCGGCCTGCCCGTGCAGGCCGGCCAGGAGACGCCGAGCGTTCCCACCGCTACGCGGCACAGTGGTGGCTCGCCCTGGTACGCGGGCGCCGAGATGAGCGCACCGGTGGGCGAGACGGGCAGCAGCAAGTTCTGCTCGACCGGCTTTTCCGGCTGGCAGGGTGCGCGGCCGGTCATCCTCACCGCGTGGCACTGCGGCGCCGACGGCAGCTACGCCAGTGGCACCGGCACACTCGTCGGCTGGGCCCGCGACAGTGCCAAGGATCTCGACAGCCTGGTCATCGAGCTCAGGGACAAGCCCGGCTCGCGCGCCTACATCGGCGCGTGGAACGACGGCGGGGCGACCACGCACATCTATGGCGGGAAGACCAACAACGTTGGGGAGCGGGTCTGTACGGACGGGGCCATGTCGGGACAGCATTGTGGGTTGCAGGTGACCGAGGTCGACCAGGTGCGCATGATCGGCGGTAATCGGGTCACGCTCGTCGACACCGCCATGCGCACCGACGACCACACCATCGTCTCGGCCAACGGTGACAGCGGAGGCCCCGTCCTCGGGGATCCCGTCGACGATGCCTGGGGTGCCAAAGGGCTCATCGTCGGCTCCGCGGGCGACGCCGTCGCTTGCCGGTGGGGCACCGACACCGTCGCCGGCTGGAAGCCGACCTGCTACTCGGGCGTTTCCTACGTGCCGATCGGCGCCATCACCCAGAAATTCGGGATCTCACTCGCATGAGGCGCACTACCAGGACCCTGATCACCGCCACCGCGGTCGCTGCCGGCCTCGGCGTCACCATCACCGTGCTCGTTGCCGCCGCCACCCGCCCCGGCGACGACGAGGCACTCGCCCTGGCCTCCCGCATGGGCGGCAACACCTACCACGTCTGCAACATTGGCATCACCGACGAGGGCCTGGAGGCGGACGTCATCGGTGATCAGCCGCGCGCCCGCCGCGAACTCCAGAATGCCACCGGACGCCACGTCACCCTCCACACCTGCCACCTCGACCCGGGTGTCGAACAGGGCAACCGCGTACACCCCGACGCCGACCGCTACGCCCGCACCACGCAGGGCGGCGGCTTTACCGTCTACATGGTCGACCAGATGCCCGACCACCGGGTGCGCGCGGGCGTCATCGGCGACCAGGCCAGGGCCCAGCAGGAATTCGACGGGGCGTTCCCCGGCCAGATCGTCGTCCACAACACCCACCAACGGCTCAACCTGCCCGACCCGCCTGCCTCAGAGTCCTTCGGCGATTTCGTCCGGCAGCTCGCCCGCGAGCACCAGCAGACCGCTCCGGCCCCGTCCGTCATCGTTGACGAGGAGCACCAGGCCGTCTCCGTCACGTGGTCCGGGGCGCTGCCCCCCGATGTACTGCAGGTTCTGCGCCGGGCGCCGCAGAACGTCACGGTGTTCGTCAACGGCGTCGCGGTTAACAAGGCCCTGTAGTCCCTGGCCCGGGCACTTCCTTGCCCCGGAGATGTGGCCCCGGTCGGTCCGGGGGCAGCGACATCTGCCGCCAGCCCGGCGAACGCCGCGGATGGTGGCGCGGCGCCCACGTCGGTGGACGGCGCGGTGGCGCGGGAGCTGGCCCACCGTCCTGGCCGCGCCCCGCCCCGCCGCCTGCGCCTGGCAGGCGGTCCGCCGCCAGGTCCGTTCGATGGCAGGCCCGCTCCCACCCGTCGCCCACCTGAGCGAGCCCGAGCAGGACGTCCTCGTCCTGCACCTCGTCCTCGACCTGCCCGAGGCCGAGGTCGCCGAACTCATCGGAACCGACGCCGCGGCCGTCCACATGCACCTGCGCTCCGTACGCGCCGCCCGCCGCCACTAGCCACCCGGCAGTCACACGCCTCCAGCCCCGGCAGAGTGCGTCCCAGTGAAGTCCGACCGCAGGCAGATCAGCCCACGGCGCTGCGCGCTGAAGCCCCACCCGAGTTCGCTGCCGGCAACGCAGGCGTCAGCGGCACAGCATTCCGGGTCAGGGCCAGTGCTACCTCGGTGTCGTCGCTCCAGGAGCAGACCTTTAGCCAGGACAGGTAGCCGGCCTGGGCGAAGAGCAAGACTTCGCCGGGGCAGTCGCCGTTCTTCGTGTAGCTCTGATTGCAGTGATCAGGCGTGTGGTGCCCTGCCCGCAGTGCAGTGTCAGCCACACTGGGTGACAATCTGATCACCAGTCGAGGAGGGTGTTGTCAGTGGACATCGCGGTGTGCATCACACAGCAGGCCGAGGCAGACGCCCTGCTCGGCCGCAACCCACTCGCCCTGCTCATCGGTGCTGTTCTGGACCGCCATGTTCCATCGGAACTCGCCTACGCTGCCCCTGTGGTCATCGCCCGGCGCCTCGGCGAGGGCCTCGATGTGCACCGGCTCGCCCAGTACGATCCCCGGCAGTTGGCCACGATCTTCAAGGTCAGACCTGCCGTTCACGAGTTTCCGGCCCTCATGGCCCGACGTGTCCAGGAGCTGTGCCACCACCTCGTCGCCCTGCACGACGGCCGGGCGGCCGCAGTCTGGGAGGGCGCAGGAACCGGGAAGGAGCTCTACAGCCGCCTTCATGCTCTGCCCGGCTTCGGCCGTCAGAAGACACAGATCTTCGTGGCGCTCCTGGGCAAGCAGTACGGGATCCGCCCGGACGGATGGCGCGAGGCGGCTGGCCCCTACGGCGAAGCTGGCGTTCATCGATCTGTCGCCGACGTCACGGACCCTCACTCCCTGGCGAAGGTCCACGCTGCCCGCGCGGAGGAACGTCGCAGTGCCAGAACCGCGCAAGCGCGACGAGCTGCCTCCCTCAGAGCTGAGGAACGCTCCGAGCAGGCACACAGGACCGCTTCACGCCTCGGTCACCGGGCTACTTGAAACCTGCCTCGGCGGCAATGACATGCACGGACGTGTAGGCGGCGCTGGCTGCGTAGGTCATAGGCGGGAGCACTTGTCGGTGGGTTTCAGCATCACTCGTTGGCTGCGGAGCCGACGAATGTTGGTGAGAAGTAGAAGCACTGGCGTGGCGGGTGCGTGGTGGTCACGCGTGCGGAAGCAGGCTGGGCTGTGTCAGCATGACGCCGTGCTGATCCGAAAGGTCGATGCCGCGTAGGCGTCCGAAGGCCGTCCGTGCTGAACGGTGGCGGCCGCGCAGGAATGTTGCAGTGCGTCGGGTCCGAGGGGTCTCCGCGCGGACCCGTGCAGCGATCCGCCGTCTCGAAGACGAGCGGCTATGGCCCAACGCTGTCGCTGACGCATTGGACCGCTTCGAGTGGATGTTCAAGCAGCCGGGCCGCTATCTCAGTGCGTCCCATGTCTGGCAGCCTGGCTTGGAGGTCGAGTATGCCCGCGATGACCTGGAAGAGGTCATGCTCCACCTCCCTTGTGGTGCCCGGCGGGACCTGGGCCGGCTGGTGGATCGCATCGACGACGAGTTCGAGCGCCGCACGCTGCCGAACCCGGGTCCCGTCGATGAGTGGACGGTGGGCGGCTGGTGGTGGTCGAGAATCCGGGAACGCTGAGGACGTTCCACGAATCCGTGGCGTGCGATGTCAGCCGACGGCTTGCTGTTCGGCGCGGGCGCGGGTGCTTGCGAGGCGGTAGGAGTCGGTGCCGGTCTCGATGATGGTGCCGTTGAAGGTGAGGCGGTCGACGATGGCCGCGCAGAGGCGGGGGTCGGTGAAGGTCTTGGTCCATTCATCTGGGGCTGGCACTTGTTCCCTCACACGAGTTGCGGCTGCGACCTGGCCGTTTCCTCCTCCTGCGGTCCTCGTTGGTTGTCGCGGCAGTGCCCAGGTTTTCAAGGTGCTGCCTTGACCGTTCAGGTGCGAGGAAGGTGTGCCGGTGGCCGAGGCGAGATTGCAGGTCATCGCGGGCGGTGGCGTTCCGCAGGGACCGCTGGTCAGGGACCCGTGGCAGTTCCAGGCCGCGTGTGTGGAGGCGTTCGTCGCCTCGTGGCGGGCCCGCAGGTTCAGCCCGGTGACGATCGACAACGACATCGGCCTGCTGGAGCGGACGCTCGTCGCGTTGGGGCGGCCGGCGTGGGAGGTGACCCCGGAGGACATCGACCGCGTCATCGGTGACCTCGCGGTGAAGGGCCGGGCGACATCGACCCGCCGCGAGTATGTGCAGATCTTCAAGGGGTTTCACCGGTTCCTGCAGGCCCGGAAGGCCGCCGAGATCGAGGCCGCGTTCGGGGTCCGACTGATCCGCCCTGTTTACGAGTTCAACGCCTCCCGGCATGTCGGCGACGACTCTCCGGCTCTGCTGCCGCCACCGACCCCGGAGCGGGTGAACGAGTTCTTCGACTTCATGAAGCAGCGGATCGCGACCGCCAGGAAGTACGGACCCGCCGCCCGGGACTATGCGTTGTTCCGGACCCTGTATCACGCAGGGCTCCGTTCCGAGGAGGCCTCCCTGCTGGAGAAGCCGGACCTGCACTTCACCCGCGGCCCGTTCGGCAAGCTCCACGTCCGCTTCGGCAAGGGCGCCCGCACCTCCGGTCCCCGCCCGCGCTGGGTGCCGATGCTGGACGGCCTGGACCTGGTGCTTCGATGGTTCCTTGAGGACGTGCGGGGCAAGTTCCCCGACTCGCCCGTGCTGTTCGCCGACGAGTCCGGTGGGCCGCTGCATCGCGGGACGATTCGCAACCGGCTCCGATATCCGTACTTCGGTGCGCTGGGCGCGGTTCCACGGTACCTCCACCGCGGCCAGGAAGCGGAGCCAGCGCAGTAGGTCGTAAGCGTAGGAGCGACAGGAAGCCGCCGTGTTCCCACAGGCCACGAGCTCGCGCAGGAATTCGCTCACCGGCGTGACCGGCAGCCCGGAGCCGTCCACCATCAGCCAGGCCAGGGAGGGCTGGGCCATGCGGTTCGTGGCGATCGAAACCGGACCGGACCAGTGGCTGAGCGCCTCCGTTCGGGCCACAGCAGCACATCCACGAGGCCATCGGGGAGAGCGTTGCAATCGTGCCGGATTCGGTGGTGTGGAAAGTGCGCGTTGCGGCCCCTGAGCGCGAGGACGCAGGCTTTGTCCGGCCGACGAGCTACGCCACGGACGAGCCCCTACACAGCTCGTTCGGCGGGCAGTTCGTGGTGCCGAAACTCGATCATGTCCGCCCACCTGCTGACCGGGTCGACGCCGGCATCCCTGGCCGCCACCCACCGGCTCAGCTTCTCCTGCGACAACCGGGTACCCCACTGAGCGACAGCTGTTTCTTTCACTTGCTCGAGCAGATCGGCGACAGTCCGAAACAGGACCTCCAGCGCCGCATTCACGTACCCGTGGGAGCGGCGGAGCCAGGCCGAACGAGCAACCCGCCAGAGCCGACCGCAGCGGCTGGCCTCCCTGCAGTCGATGCTGCGGCGGACGGGATTGCCCGCTGGTTCGCAGTGGGCACGCCGCAATGTGCCGACAGCCCAACTCTCACATTGACACCCCTGGGCCGGCTTCAAGCAGGAGGTCGGTCCAGCCCTTGTCCGCCGACTCCGGGTACAGGGCGTGGTCGCACCAGATGCGCGCGGCCGCCGTCAGGATGCTCCATGCTGCCCCTGCCGCGACACCGGCGTCCATGATCTGTACCCGGGTCGCCGTGACCGGTAGCTCCACGAACCGGTCAACCTGTTTCTTGGCCGTCATAACGGCCACGCCCAGTGCATCCGCAGAGTCCTTGGGCGGCTCGGTGGGGCATTCCTCGGCCAGACGGTGCAGGATGAACTGCGTGACGGCGTCGAGCTGTCGGCGATCGAGGTACATGGTGGGTCCTCAGCGGGTCACGGCCGTGTCTGCGGCAGCCTGGAGGAAGCGCAGGGCCCCGGACTGCTCGACCAGGCAACCGATACCGAAATCACGTACGGAGTCGAGTTCGGCGAGCGTGACGTGCACAGGGCTTCCTCTCGGTGAACGACGGCCGGGCTCACGGGCTGTCGAGGGCGAACTCCTCACAGTAGCCGCGACGTTCACGATACGCCGTGGCGCACAGGCGGACGACCAGTTCGGGAGACGAGCCACGGTGCTTTCCATGCGCTGCCCCGGGCTAAGGCGTGTCTGACAAATGATCATCTGGTTGGTTCGCGGAGCCAGAGGATTAGGGAGGCCAGGACGACTCCGGCGCGGTAGCGGT